>DASRYX010000621.1:0-2481 GCA_035686985.1 Planctomycetaceae bacterium
GCATTGGATGCCGTTGAACGCCCCGCGGCAGCCGACGTAGCTCGTCGTGGCGGCCGCTGCGGTTCCCTGACCGGCGGCGACGTTGGCTGCACCGCCATTGTTCGCCGCGGTGGCCGGCTTGGTATCGCTGGGGCAGCTGAACACGGTGAGCGGCGTGGCAACCAGACTCTGGTTGTCGATCGGGCTGCCGTTGTACGTGTTGTTGTACGGCGTAGTCGAAAAGTTGAACCGGTTGTAGATCGTTCCATGATCAATCTGCGGCAGGATGAACGTCTGCCACGACCAGCCGGCTCCGTTGCGTTCATTGGCCCCCGCAACCGTGTCCGAGTACCCCATCGGGAACACGTTGAAGTTGTCGTGATAGTTGTGCAGCGCGAGACCGATCTGTTTGAGATTGTTGCGGCACTGTGTCCGCCGGGCGGCTTCCCGGGCCTGTTGCACGGCGGGCAACAGCAGCGCGATGAGAATTGCGATGATCGCGATCACAACCAGCAATTCGATCAGGGTGAATCCGCCTGGCTGGCCGCCTCGGCGAGACTTCGTGAAAGACATGCGTTCCATCCTTTGGCTGAAGAGGCGGAGCTTGACGCGAGTCATGGCTCTCAAATACCTGGAAGTTCTAGAAATCATCTCGGCCCAAGGTCCGTTCCAGCGGGCGGGTGACCGAGACCGAATCGATGACGGTCAGCACGCCGGGCAACCGTTGCGTCAACCGCAACCCGAGTGACTTGGCGTAGTAGGTATTCACAGATCCCGTGAGGACGACCACGCCGGCTTGAGCCCGGGCGGTGACGCGGCGAAACCGGAACGGGTCGTGATTCAGGAGAGTCGATTCGACGGTCCGCTCCAGCGCCTGATCGGCGGGGCGGTGAGTCAGATTGCGCGGGGCAACCATGATGAAAATCCTTGTGCGATGCCAACGAAGGTGCGACGAGAAACGTGTTCTGAACGTTTCCGCGAACGGGTTGAGAACTGTGTGTGGCCGGGAAGGCTCGCTGCCGATCGCGGTGCGACGCAGCGAGGCGGCCGAAGAATCTGCGGCGGGTTAGCGACAACAACAGGAATGCATACGCGACTCCGGGCGTCAGCGTGCGCGCCTCTAGTGACCCAGTCAGCAGCAGCACAAAGTTCGAGAAGCACAACCGCGTAGTTAAATATCACCTACTTGGTGTTAATATAATCGGCGGCAGCGCGGGTTTTGTCAACTGAGAATGGCCAAAACCAGTCAAGATTTGAATTTCCGATCGTTGTGGCCTTTATTCGATTTTCCGTATCTCTTTCCCCGGAATCGATTTGTGTCCGTTTCTGGCGAATAGTTCCCGAAGCTCAGAGGCCGGTGCTCATGGAGCCTCATCGAACATCGGCGTTCGATGAGACTTGCGAAAAGTTTGAGGGAACCAGCAGAACCCCGATTGTGCGATTCGTACTCTGGTGTAACTTCCACGCAATCCAATGCGAACGGCGCGTGGCAAGGAGCAACTGATGTTCTGGGAGCACGACCAACTCAGTCCCGCCGCAAAGACGGCTCTGCTGAAGGCTCTGTCAATCCTCGGCGGAACTCAGGTCGAACCGGAACACGCGGTGTGGGCGATCCTCAGCGAGGAGCCGTGCAAAATCGCCTGCGTCCCTCCGTTGCTGTCGCCCGCCGACTTCTCGGTTCTTGCCCGCGCGCTGGCTGCGGAGCTCCGTTCGTCAACTCGGTCTGCTCCGATCACCGAGTGGTCCGAGCGTCTCCTCTCACCGCGTTTTCTGAAAGCCGTACAAGAAGCGCAAAACGCAGCCGAGTGGTCGCAGGCCAGCGATGAGCAACGGAATCGTTTGATCGGCATTGCGATCTTCGCGGCTCTAAAGCCGTCGGTCAACGCGGTCTTGCAATCCTGTGGTGTCGCTGTCGAACAGCTCATCAGTGCCTTTCGTGTGACGACCGCGGAATCGGTCCCGCACGGGCCACGCCGCCCGCGAAGCTTTCCTTCAATCACACCAGCGCCGCAAGCCGCAGTCAGTCCGCCCGAAGGATTCACGCCGCGAAATGTCGGACCGATCCGCAGCGCCCCCGGCGCGGCGTCAGGAGGGGCAAAGATTCCCGAATCGAAAGCCGGCAAGTCGCGTGGGCGGGTCCTACCCGGGAATCCAGCATCGGCTCCGTCGCCACAACCTCCGCTTTCTTCCGGCGATGAAGTGCAGTGCACGGCGTTTGCCCCGCCCGTCGTGCAGCGCGGGGAGACGTTCCTCGTTCAGGTATTCGCGCATCTTCCGGATCGTCTTTCCGAAGCCGATCGTCTCGCGCGGGAGTTTGACGCCGCGGCCGGTGAGTGCGGGTTCGCCGAGTTGAGTGAAACCGTCCAGCAGGGACAACTGCTGCGATTTGATCTGAAACTCACGGGCGGCACCGCTGATCTTGAATCCGCATCGCTGCGATGGCGCGGCCGCACCGCGAGTGTGCAGTTCGTGGTGACCGCGGGGACCGTCGAAACCATGACC
>DASRYX010000622.1:0-6776 GCA_035686985.1 Planctomycetaceae bacterium
CCCCTGAAGAACAACGCGTGAGAGCCGGGGGCTTCCTGCGGTGCGCCCCCGCCACCCGGTCGTAGAGTGAACCGCAGTCACATCGTCGGGCGGCAGTGGAAAATATGGTACCAGCCGAGCATCGACCCGAGCGTGTTGAGCGTCCAGCCGTCCGACTTCAGGAACCGACCGACACCCGGCAGATAATTCTTCACGAAGCCGCGCTTGGCATACGACGTGACCTCAAATCCTGCGGCGTTCAGACCGGCTTCGACTTCGCGCCGCGAACGGATCTTGATCGTCACCGGATCGCCCAGCGGTGACAGCTCGGCGACGTGGCTCCGCCAGTCGTCGTACGGGTTCTGACAGCGATTGCGACTGAACCACGTGGCGGTCATCCACGCATTGAAAAAGCTGTACTTCCCGTAGACCGCGAACATCAGCGTGCCGTCCGGCCGCAGGATCTGGCGGATGCGCTCCAGATATTTCTGCTCGTGGGAAATGTGATGCAGCACGCCGAAGGAATAAACGGTATCGAACGGTTCTTCAAACTCCGCGGTGAGCAGATCCCCTTCGATGAGACGGTACGGTGTCCCCAGATCGCTGATCTCGAAGTTCTGCCGCGTCAGTTCGAGATGATTCTGCGTGATGTCGATGCCGGTGTAATGGGCCCCGTTCCACGCCATTTCGGTGGCGTCGATGCCATTGCCGACGCCGATCTCCAGCACGCTCTTCCCGGCGAGCTGGTCGAAGCGGAACATCCGGGAAATCCACGGCGTTTCATAACCGTAGCGGTAATCCCGCATCTGCTGGAAGTATTCGCGGGTCCCTTTGTCAGCGGTGGCCCGCTGAGAGCCCACCGCGGTGACTTCCCACGTGCCGCGAGCGCGACGGTTGCTGTCGTGATCGAGGCCGGTGTCGAAGTCGACGCCGGTTGTGCCGAAGCTTTCCACGTCAGTGCCGAACGGTGCCAGAAGAGATTGCGTCATTCGCATGGAACTCCAGCGCGCACCGCGATCCCGCACGGAGTGGGACGGGCATTCGCGACACGCGATGACCGGTGGTCCGCGGAAACGTGGCATCAGATTGGAAAACGGGAATGCCGGTTTTTATGAGACCGACCGCGGAAAGGTCAAGAAAAAGTCCCACCCGCCCCGCAGTTTCCACCGGTTTGCAGACGGTTCTGATCACGAACCGGCAGTTTCTGCGCTCTCCCCTCCGGTCCCCTCTCCCTGAGGGAGAGGGTTAGGGGGAGGGGGAAGAACACTTCACAAACCGCGCGTTCCGCCGCATCGCCCCCCTCATCCGGCCTTCGGCCACCTTCTCCCTCAGGGAGAAGGGACTGCAGATGACGTTTTAAGTCTAAGGACTTGCATTCCCTCGACTTCCGCCACCGATTATGATCGACGGATCGGCAATTTATGATATCAGTCATGGCGGCGGGTTCTCATGCTCCGATTCGGTCTGCTGGTCGGCTTTGGTCTGCTCGGAGCGTCCGCGCCGGCGGCGGATTTCCCACCGGAAGCCGTCGAGTTCTTCGAGAAACGCATTCGCCCGGTGCTGGTTGAACATTGCCAGAAATGCCACGGCGAACAGCAGCAGAAAGGTGGCTTGCGGCTCGATTCCCGCGCGGAAATTCTTCGCGGCGGTGACACCGGTCCTGCGATGGTCCCGCACGAGGCGAAGAAAAGCCTGCTGCTGGAAGCCATCAGCTACGATCCTGACAGCTACAAGATGCCGCCGACCGGCAAGCTCCCGGATTCGGTGATCGCCGATTTCACCGAGTGGATCCGTCGGGGCGCGGCGTGGCCCGCTGCTGATGAAAAAGGACCTGCCAAGCGCGGGGAGTTCAACCTCGCCGAACGGGCGCAGCACTGGTCGTTTCAACCCGTGAAAGTCGTTCCCCCGCCGGAGGTGAGCGACCTCTGGTGGGCGGCGAATCCGATTGACCGCTTCATCCGCGCCCGCTTGGCAACGGCGGGGCTCAAGCCGGGTCCGCAAGCTGCGAAGGCGGTCCTGCTGCGACGGCTCACCCTCGAACTGACGGGCTTGCCGCCGAGCGGTGCCGAGCTGGATGCGTTCCTCGCCGATGACGCTCCCGATGCGTACGCGCGGCTGGTGGACCGCCTGTTGTCATCGCCGCATTACGGCGAGCGCTGGGGTCGTCACTGGCTGGATCTCGTGCGGTTTGCGGAGACCTCGGGGCATGAGTTCGATTATGACATCCCGTTCGCGTGGCCGTATCGTGATTACGTGATCCGGGCGTTCAACGCCGATCTCCCGTATGACCGCTTCGTGACAGAACACATCGCCGGTGACCTGCTCGCGACACCCCGGCGTGATCCCGCGACACAAAACAACGAATCGGTCCTCGCGACGGCGTTCTACTGGTTCAGTCAGGGGAAACATTCCCCGGTCGATATCCGGGCCGATGAATGCGACCTGATGGACAACCAGCTGGATGTCATCGGCAAGACGTTTCAGGGTCTGACGATTGCCTGCGCCCGCTGCCACGATCACAAATTCGATCCCCTTACGCAGGCCGATTACTACGCGCTCGCGGGCTTCCTGCAAAGTTCGCGACAAACGCTCGCCGATTACAGCCCGCCGGAAAACACGCAGGCGATTGTCGACCAGTTGGAAGCGCAGGATCGCCAACATCACACCGAGAATCTCGAAACGACGCTCACAACGCTGAAGGTGTTCGTCGCGCGATTGCCCGAACTGCTGACCGCTGACCCCGCGAAGTTGCCCGACGTCCCGGCCGAAACGTTGACCGCCTGGCGGAAGCAGGTTCACGATGAAGCCGTCGGCCAGAAAGAGCATCCGTTGCATCTCTGGGCGCACTGGTCCGCGGCGCCGAATGATGTCACCCGGCGCGTGCAGGAGTGGCGTCGACAACCGCGCCGCATGCGACCGGATGCCAGCGCAAAGGATGCGGCGACCGTTCCCGCACCGAACTCCGTCGACGCCGCCGGTTCACCCTGGTTCCGTGAAGGCTTCGCCTTTGCCCCGCTGCCGGAACAACGTCCCCGCTGGTTACACAGCACCGAGGCCGCACGACCACTCGCCACGCTGATCCGGCCGGGCACGTGGGCACACAGCGGCGCGATCAGTCCGAAGCTGCGCGGCACGCTCCGCTCGCCGACCTTCACCATCACGCAGAAATACATCGACTACTGGGCGCACCGCATCGGTGGAACGGGGCACGTCCCGCGGGCCAACAAGGTCGGCCAGATCAGCCTGATCATCGACGGCTTTCATTTCATCCGGAACCCGCTCTACGGTCACCTCACGCTGAACGTGCCTGACAAGGCCGCGCCGGTGTGGATGCGGCAGGACGTGTCGCAGTTCATCGGCAGCCGGGCGTACATCGAAATTGAAGACTTCGATGACGGCGCGATTGTTGTCGACCGTATTGAGTTCCGCGATGGTCCGACGCCGCAGGAAGCCTTTCACGAGCTGATCGCCGACGGGATACGTTCTGCACCGGTGGATGACCTGGCGGATGTCGCGCTGGTGTATCAGACGGTCTGTGAGGATCTGCTGGAAGGGGTCCGCCGCGAGCAGCTTTACGGCTCCACGGTCTTCATCGGTCGCGAAGGCCGGGCCGCCGCTGATCTGTGGAACTGGCTGGTTCGGCAACCCCTCGCGCTGGCTCCGGTTCCCACAACCAAGGGCTCGGTGCTGCAGGGCATGGCCGAACGTCGTCGTCTCGAAAGCTCGATTCCCGATCCGCGCTATGTGATCGCGATGACCGACGGCAACGCGGAGAACGAGCACCTGCTGATTCGGGGCAATCATCGCAAACCCGGGGCAACGCTGCCCCGCCGCAACATGGAAGTCTTCGGCGTCCTGGAATCCGCACCGCCGGAAACGTTGGGTCCCGCCGCGGGGCAACCGGGAAGCGGCCGCGAGGAATGGGCCCGTTCGCTGGTCAGCCCGCGGAATCCGCTGACGGCCCGAGTGATCGTGAACCGTCTCTGGCAACATCACTTTGGCCGCGGCCTGGTCCCGACGCCCGACGATTTTGGCAAGATGGGCCAGCCATCATCGCATCCCGAGTTGCTGGACTGGCTTGCCGCCGAGTTGATCGAAGCGGACTGGTCCCTGAAGCACATGCAGCGTTTGATTGTTACCTCGCAAGCCTGGCAGATGACCAGTCGCGTCACCGATCCGCACGCGGAAGAAGTCGATCCGAACAACATGCTGTTGCATCGGCAATCGGTACAGCGACTCGAAGCGGAGGCCATTCGGGACAGCCTGCTCGCTCTTTCAGGGCGATTGGACGACCGGCTGTATGGTCCCAGCGTGGCCCCGCACCTGACGCCGTTCATGGAAGGCCGCGGGCGACCCGGCAACAGCGGCCCGCTCGACGGTGACGGCCGTCGCAGTCTGTATCTGAATGTCCGGCGAAACTTTCTGTCGCCGTTCTTTCTCGCGTTCGATTTTCCGACACCGTTCACCACCATGGGCAAGCGTTCGAGTTCGAACGTGCCGGCACAAGCGCTCGCGCTGATGAATAATCCGCTCGTGGTGCAGGAGACCACGCGCTGGGCAGACACGGTACGAACCGCAACGCCCGACGCCGCCGGTCGCATCGCCCGGCTCTATCGTGATGCCTTCAGCCGTACTCCGACCGACGCCGAGCAGCAGGCGGCCCTGACGTTCCTCGCCGATCAAGCTCGCGAATACGGCACGACCACGGACGATCCCCGCGCGTGGAACGACCTCGCCCACGTGCTGGTGAACGTCAAAGAGTTTGTGTTTGTGGAATAGCCATCGAATGTCCCACTGCAATCAATTTACCCCGGCACCCGCATCACGGCGTGCGTTCCTCACGCAAGCGGCATGTGGATTCGGTGGCGTTGCGCTGACTGCCTTGGCACATGACCGGGCGTATGGTGCGCCGGTCATCGATCCCGGTTCGCTGCTGCCGCGGATGCCGATGCATCGCGCGACGGCCAAGAACGTCATCTTCCTGTACATGGATGGCGGGCCGTCGCAGATGGACCTGTTCGACCCCAAGCCGCGGCTCGACGCCGAGCATGGGCAACCGATCAAGGTGAAAGTGCAGCCGACGCAGTTCAACAACGTCGGCACCGTCTTGAAAGCACCGTGGCCGTTCGCGAACTACGGCGAATCGGGCCTGCCGATGAGCACGATCATCCCGCACATCGGCCGGCATGCAGACGACCTGTGCATCATCCGCTCGATGACCTCGGCGTTCTCGGAACACACGAACGCGAATTACTTCCTGCACACGGGACACGGCCTGCAGGGTCGGCCGAGCATGGGGGCATGGGTGAGCTACGGATTGGGAACCGAGTGCCACAACCTGCCGGGATTCATCGTCCTCAACGGCGGTCTCATTCCTCCCGGTGGGCTCGATTGCTTCCACAACGGGTTCCTTCCGGCGACGCATCAGGGCTCGATCTTCAAGCCGGGAAAGTCTCCGGTGGCGGACTTGGATCGCACCGAAGCGACGTCCGCAGCTCAGCAGCGCAAGCTCGGTCTGATGCGGCAGCTTGATCGGAACGTTGTGTCTCAACTCGGTGGACACGGGGAGCTGGAATCGGCCATCGCCAACTATGAACTCGCATTCCGCATGCAGACGGCGGTCCCCGAGCTCGCGGATGTCTCCACCGAATCCAAAGCCACCCAGGAACTGTATGGCCTGCTCGCGGATTATGAACAGACCCGCACCTATGGTCGCAACTGTCTTATCGCGCGGCGGTTGATCGAGCGCGGCGTGCGGTTCATCGAACTGACGTGCCCCGGCGTGGGTGTCGACCGCTGGGACCAGCACAGCGGACTCAAAGAGGGTCACGAACGCAATTGCCGCGCGGTCGATCAACCGATCGGCGGGTTGCTGACGGACCTCAAAGCTCGCGGGCTGCTGGATGAGACGCTGATCATCTTTGCCGGTGAATTCGGTCGCACGCCGATGGCGCAAGGGTCCGACGGCCGCGATCACAATCCGTTCGGCTATTCGGTATGGCTGGCCGGCGGCGGCGTGAAAGGCGGGATGACGTACGGCGCGACCGACGACTACGGCTACCACGCCATCGAGAACAAGCTCGAAATGCACGACTTGCACGCGACGATGCTGCACCTGCTGGGCATTGAGCACACGCAACTCACCGTCCGCTTCGGCGGCCGCGACATGCGGTTGACGGATGTGTTCGGGCACGTGGTGACGGGGATTGTGGGGTAGATCGCCGTCATGAAGCTCGACTTTCTCCCCGATGAACGCATCATTCGGCTCCGCGATTTTTCAGCGACGGACCCCGAACAATTGATTACAACAATTTCGGAACTGATCTGCGGACGAGTGTCTTCACTTGCTGTGCATGAACTGCCGTTCGCCGAATCCGTGTCCGGGTGCTCTCTGACTTTGTGTTGCGATTCCCGCGACCGAGGATTCAATCAAAGCGGCCCAGCGGAGTTCACTTGCCGATTGACGGTGGAGACATGGGACAACGTTCGAGGATTGATGGAGCCATTCGCTGTCGGAGTAATGGGGTTTCAATGGCTGGACAGCAACCATCACGACGATGTCCGCTGGTTGATCTCTGTGGACGGACAGTGGTGACTGAGGTTTTGAGTCGTCAATCACACGATTTCCAGCCGCGGAGCGGCGGCAGATCGTAGCCCCCGGCGTGAGCCGGGGGTAAGCGCCTATTATGTTCGCAAGCCCCGGAGGGGCGGCAGATGACGCCGTCAGTAAGAGATCTGTCGCCCCTCCGGGGCTAGGTCAAATGTGAGATGCTCACCCCCGGCTCACGCCGGGGACT
>DASRYX010000623.1:0-2425 GCA_035686985.1 Planctomycetaceae bacterium
AAAGGGCTGGGACTGTATCGCCACTTGCCGACCCTTGGCTTCGATGCCGACCCGGCGGTGTATCAGTACCTGATCGAGAATCCGGTCACCGCGGTCAGCACGTGGAAGGCGATGGAAATCTCGCGGCTCACACTGCGCGACTTCGGCGACGGAAAATACTTCGCCGATGCCGGTGACGGTTCGGTCGGGCATGTCGAAGTCTGGAAGTGTACGCCCGCCGAAACGCTGATCTATTGCGACGGTGCCTTCAAGAGTCCGCTGTTGACCAAGCCGATCATCGCGCGGTCGATCATGCGGTTGCAGACCCGGTTCTACAAAGACAACACCGGTGCCCCGCGGGTGGAACACACCGGCGACGTGTTTGTTGAGTTCCCGTCGCAGACCGTGGAAACCGTGGCCCGCGTGATTTCCCCGGTGAGTTACTCGATTGCTGATCGCAACTTTAAACAGCTCTCGCTGTATGTGCACCTGATGTCGCAGGCGATGGTCCGGCATCCGGAGTGGGTCAACGCGATGGCCCGCCGGATGGAAATTGAAGACGCCGAGAAGGCGAGCTTCCTTCGGGTTGCCCAGACGGCTCAGGTCTCCGCGGAAAAGCGGGCGATGGAACTGATGCAGCCCGTGCCGGTGGAAGAAGTGCTCGCCCCGTTGCGGCGTTCGATTCTCGGGGAAGAGACGACGCCGATCCGTGCAGCGTCACTGGAGCGTGCGGGCGTGCGGGAGTAATGGAGTCACCGCTTCGCGGTTTCGCGCCCGGTCTCCCGACTTACCGCATATTCTCCACCGTCACGCGGCCGTCGTGAATCGCGGAAGCAATCAGCAGTCCGTCGATTCCGCGTGCGGACCAGGTGCGGAGATCTTCGTCCGAGCGAATGCCGCCGCCGGTGATGATTTCCGCGTGCGGACAGCGGGCCCGCAACGCGGCGCAGAGTTCCGCCGTGCTGCCGCCGGTATGCTGGCCGACATCCGCCAGGTCGAGAATCAGAAACCGCGTGATTCCCGCGGCAAGCACCTCGTCGATAATTCCGAGCGGCTCCGTGTTCCATGCCGGGCCACCGCAAGTGCGACCGTGACGCAAGTCAACGCTGAACAGCAATCGATCGACCGGAACGCTCGCCGTGAGCGCGAGCAGTTCTCGTGGTGACTGCCACGATTCCAGCCCGATGATGACCGTCGGCACACGCTGTTCGATGAGCGGCATCACATCCGCCGGAGTGCGCACCCCGGCGTCGAGCCACAGATCGGTGTCGCGGTCCAGCAGCGATTGATACAGCGCCGAATTCGGGCGCTGATGCAAGATCGCATCGAGATCGGCGAGGTACAGCGCGCGCGTCATCAATGTCGCGCGATACCCTGCCGCGACATCCAGAGGATTGCTGCCAGCACACAACCGTGTCACCAGCGGCCCGTATTCGTCACGCCGCCCGCCGACGCCGCGTACCGCGACCCCGTTCAACACATCCAGTACCGGTATCAACCGGACCGGTCGTGCTTGTCCGGGATCTGACTGCCCGTTGCCTGTTGTCATGCCGTGCGGCCGAGCACCTGCAGCATCGCCCGGCAGAAATCCGGCAGATCATCCGGCTTGCGGCTGCTCACGAAATGGCGATCGACGATCACCGACGCGTCTTCAAAAATCGCACCGGCGTTCACGAGATCGTCTTTGATTCCCGGCGAACCCGTGACCTTCACGTCTTTGTAAATGCCCGCGGAAATCGGCATCCAGCCGCCGTGACAGATCGCGGCAACCAGTTTCCCGGCGGCGGCGAAGTCTTTGAGTAACTGTTTCACTTTCGGATCGCGACGGACTTTGTCCGGCATCCATCCGCCGGGGCAGATCACCCCGTGAAAGTCGGCGGCTTCCATGTCGGCGATCGCCGCATCGGCAACGCATGGGTAACCGTTCTTGCCGCGATATTTCTGCCCGGCTTCGGCTCCGGCGACGGTGACATGCACGCCGGCTTCGATGAGTCGAAGCTTGGGGTACCACAGCTCGAGGTCTTCGTAGTCATCGCCGACGAAAATCAACACGCGCTGGGCGTGAATCGGATGCGTGGTTGCCATCAAGAGACCTTCGCGCAGGAACAGAATTGCTCGCCGGCTTCAATCTACCCCGGTGGGGGGCGTTTGCCGAGTGAACGCACTTCCCCGAACATCACCCGCGTCTTTATTGTCTATTACACATGTAGAGTGGCGGGGGGGCGCACCGCGCCAGCCCCAAATGAGTCAGCACGTGATCCGGGGGCTTCCTTCGGTGCGCCCCCGCCACCCGCCGTCGGTTTCAAATGAAAATGCTCCTATTCTCGCTGACGCGCAGGGCGTGCTATCTTACCGCGCGGTTTCAACCTCTGGTGCGAAGGATTTGTGGCGATGAGCTGGCGACAGGTTGCGAAATGGCTCGGACGGCCGCGCTCACGCCGGGAGT
>DASRYX010000624.1:0-4411 GCA_035686985.1 Planctomycetaceae bacterium
ATCCACCACGGCGAGATGCGGCTCGTGCAGAATGCTTTGCGGCGGATAGATGATTTGGAACTGCCCCGGTGATTCTTTCAGCGTCATCTGGGCTTCGCTTTCCATCGTCAGGAAGACGTCGCCGATGCCCTTCATGCTGAATGTGGTCGTCGCGCCGCGGGCGCCGGTGTCGAGAACCGCAACGTTCGCATAGACCTTGCGGACAAACTCACGCGCGTCGTCTTCACTGCCGCCGTTGAGCGTCACGCTGCCCCACGCCGCGAGAAAACTCAGGCGACCGTTCCCGGAAGTTTTGGGATTCGGCGTGATGACCGCGATCCCGGGCTTCGCGAGATCCGCCCAGTCTTTGACGCCCTTCGGGTTGCCTTTGCGGACCAGAAACACCACTGTTGAGGTATACGGCAGTGACTTGTTGGGCAACTTTTCTTCCCAGCTGGCCTGCAGCAACCCCTGTTTCCGCAGCGCGTCGGTGTCGGGCCAGAGCGAGAGCGTCGCCACATCGGCTTCAAGGCCGTCGATGATTGCACGGGCTTGGCTCGCCGAGCCGCCGTGCGATTGCTTGATCGTCACGTCGATCTGCTTCTGGGCTTTGTAGTCGGCGGTGAACGCGTCGTTGAGATCTCGCCAGAGTTCACGCGTGGGATCATAAGAGACGTTGAGCAGTTCAACCGACTTCGCGTTCGCCCCGCCGGGCGTCCCCGTGCTGCATCCGGCGGCGAGCAGGAGCCCAGCCGTGGCCGCGAGCCAAGCCCGGCGGTTGATTACTGATGGAATCGTGAAACCCAAGTCATCGAGCCGCATCTGCACATCCCTGTAAGCGGAGCCATCCGCAGAGATATCGTCTACTGAATAGGTGGTAGTTTAATCGGGAAAGATTTCCTGTCAATCGAATCAGGCGAAAAACTGCACCGGGCCAACCACCGCCCGGCAAAACCGCTTTCAAGCAATAGACTTAGAGAAAACGCTCACTTTCTAGCAGAGCGAGTCTTCTCAAGTAGCGCGCGGATCCCGGCAATCAAGCGTTCTTCCACGTCTTCGGCAAAGGGACCCGGAAACGAGGTGTAGAGCATGGCACCGCCGGCCTCATAACCGCCCTCTTTGAGAACCCGCTGGCTGGGCACGTAGCCGAAAACGTCATTTGAGTAACCCGCGACCCACACGTTTTCGTTGCCGAGTTCGCGTTTCAGGCGCAGCGAGTAGTCCACGACAACTTCTCCCGACATGGCGATCAACGTCAGGTCGGAACCAAAACGGATGACCTGCGTCAGCGCGGGGTATTCCAGCGGGATCTTTCCGTCTTCATCAAGCTGGCGCAACAGACGCTTCGCGTGGCTTGCTTCGAAGCGGCTCTTGGACTCCGCCTGTTTCTGCAATTCGTCGCGCGACGCCGGGGGCGCGAACTGCAGCACGGCGACATCGATCGCGCGCGATAACGGCCCGGTCAACGGTTTTGAAGTCGGCAGGAGCGCGGCTTCGACCGCCGAGGCGAGCGAGCGGCCGTGCTGCTGACATTGCTCCAGTTGCCCGCGCGGATAAGGGTTCTGATCACCACCGCAACCGAGCACGAACAACGCGGTCGTTCCCGGATGGGCCTCTTCCAATGCCTGCTGTGCGAAGCCGGCGTAATCCCCACAGAACTGCTGAAAACTGAGCGTCGTATTGTGACAGGCGTAACCGAACAGAATCGCGTGCAACTGCTTGCCATCCGGAGAATCCACCCGCAGGACGGGGACATCATGATCGACCGGGCCATCGGGATACGGGCTGTTCTGATAGCCGGACGGGGTGGGCAACCGGCGGTTCATCGCAAAGCCGCAGCGGGCATGACTGTAACCAAGCTTCGCCGGCGTGAGTCGCGACCGGCAATCTCGCAACAGGTCGACGATCGTGCGTTCGAGATTCGCCGTGTAAGCCTGCGCCTGAGCCGTGCGGTCCGACTCGATCCCCGATTCTTCCAGACGGCTGACCCGCAATTCCGGCCCGCAATGCGTGTGCGAAGCATTGATGAACAGCGATTCGGGCTTCCACTGGAACTGGTCGGCGATCTGCTTTTCGAGACGTTCACGCAGGGAACGCGGGACGCCGATGAGATCCAGCGTGACAATGGCCTGCTGCTGTCCAAGCGCGTCTTCCAGCACCAGCGCTTTCGCGAAGAGATCCAGTGCGACGCCCTCCGAGGGCTTGGTCCGCGAGGCGTATCCCGCCATGAACATCGGCTCGGTTGGCGTGATTTTCTGTTTCGCCGCCGCGGCTTTCCAGGCGGGTTTATCGCTCTCAGCGGCGACCAGACTCGAAGCGAGACCAAACAGCACGGTTGACGCCAACCACATCCAGCGCATGACCGACTCCAAACGGGGAGAATCCGGGACAGTCGAGAACGCATCAACACTGGTGTATAACCATGACGGGCCAACGGGCGAACTGCAAGCGGAGTGACGATGTGTTGGATCTGGTGATTCGTGGCGGCGAAGTGATTGACGGCACTCGGGCGCCGCGATTTCGGGCGGATGTCGGCGTCGTTGGCGACCGCATTGCGGCAATTGGTGACCTGCGCGATGCGGCCGCGAATACGGTCATCAATGCCAGCGGGAAAATCGTCGCGCCTGGATTTATCGACGTCCATAACCACTCCGACGGCTGGCTGATCAAAGAACCGGTCTTCGCCGCGAAGCTGAAACAGGGCTTCACGACGGAACTGCTTACCTCGGACGGCATCGGTTACGCGCCGGTAGACGAAGTTACCGCACCGCAATGGCTCTTTTACCTGCGGTGTCTCAACGGCCTCCGCATGGATGAATACCGCGGATGGGAATCGCTCGCCGAGTATCAGCAGACCCTCGATCACAACACCGCGTCGAACACGCTCGTGCAGGTTCCCTACGCGAACGTGCGGACCCTGTTATGCGGGTTTGGTCGCGCCGCCGTCGATGATCTGCAACGCCGGCTCATTCAGGCCGAAATCCGCCGCGGCATGGAAGACGGTGCGACCGGGTTGTCGACCGGGCTGGATTACATCACGCAGTGCTTTTCCACCACGGACGAGATCGTCGACGCCGCACGCGTCCTCGCTGAATTCGACGGCGTGTATGTGACGCACATCCGCTACAAGCTAGGGATGCTCGCCGGGGTGCAGGAAGCGATCGAGATCGGCCGCCGTGCCGGATGTGCGGTGCATATTTCGCATCTGAAAGCCCACGCTCCTGCGGACATTGAGACCGTGCTGCAGGCCATTGATGCGGCGACCGACGTCGACATCACGTTTGAAACGTACCCGTATCAGCCCGGCTCGACGATGCTGAACTATCTCCTGCCCTACGAGGTCTGGGAGGATGGCCCGCTCGCGGTGCTCGGGAAGCTAATGGACCCCGCAATCAAGTTGCGCTTTCGTCGGGGGCTCGATTCCTATCGGTTGCCGCTCGACAAGATTCACATCGCGTGGGTCGCCTCTGCAGAGAACAAACATCATCAAGGCCGATTCCTCAGCGAATACGCCGAAGCCGTCGACCTGCCGATTGAGGATGCGCTGCTGCGGCTGCTGATCGAAGAACGGCTGGCGGTCCTGCTGGTCTTTCATGAAGGCGACGAAGCGCTGATGCGACCGTTCCTCGCGCATCCCAAAGGGATGGTCGGCAGCGACGGGATCTACTTTCCCGACGGCGTCGTCCACCCACGGGTCACCAGCACAGCGCCGCGGGTGCTCGGCCGGGCCGTGCGCGATTGGAAGCTCTTCCCGCTGGAAGACGCGGTTTACAAGCTCAGTGGCTTCGCCGCCAAGCGCTTCGGGGCGGTCAACCGGGGCGTGATCGCCCCCAATCATTTTGCCGATGTCGTGGTGTTTGATCCGAAGACCGTCCATGACCACGGCACGTTCTCAGAACCGCATCAGGATCCCGCGGGGATCGAGCACGTGCTCGTGAACGGCTCGCCAGTGATCGCGCAGGGCAAAGTCGTCCTTTCGCGGACTGATGCGTTGCCCGGGCGGGCGCTGATCTACCGCCGGGAATAACGGTTTTTCACAAAGATCGCAGTGAAATCATCGCCCGGAGCGAAACCGCAAGCGATGGAAGAACATCGAGCTTGAAAACTTGCGGAACTCCCACGAAGATGCCGCGATGAAGATTGACTGGTCTCCTTTACAGCAATTGATCGCGACTCATCAGGTCTTCGTGATCACGAGTCATATCCGCCCCGACGCCGACGCTATTGGCTCGGAGATCGGGCTCGCACAGATGTTGCAGACGCTCGGCAAAACGACGCGGATCGTCAACACGTCGCCGATGCCCCCCAACCTGAAATTCCTCGATCCGCAGGGCGAGGTGAAACATCTCGGCACCACGGCCACCCGCGAGGACATTCTCTCGGCCGAGGTGCAGCTGATCGTCGATACCAGCGCGTGGCAGCAGCTCTCCGA
>DASRYX010000625.1:0-3376 GCA_035686985.1 Planctomycetaceae bacterium
CTTCTGTCCCTTAGCCATGGACCATTAGCCTTCTCCCATGTCCACCAAACGCGATTACTACGAAATTCTGATGGTCGAACGGTCGGCGACCGTGGACGACATCAAGAAGTCGTATCGCAAGCTGGCGGCGAAGTACCACCCCGATCGCAACCCCGGTGATGAGGAAGCGGTCGACAAGTTTAAGGAAGCGTCCGAAGCGTTCGACGTGCTGAGCAACCCGGACAAGAAGGCCCGCTATGACCGCTTCGGTCACGCGGGCCTCGAAGGGATGGGTGGTGGCGGCGGCGCGGGCTTCCACGATGTCAACGACATCTTTGAAGCGTTTGGCGATGTCTTCGGTGATCTCTTCGGTGGCGGTGGTGGACGCCGTCGTGGTGGTGGCGGGCCGCGTCCCCGGCGCGGGGAGCACCTGCGGTCGCAGATCACGATTGATCTGGTCGAAGCCGCGCTTGGCACGAAGCGCGAAATCGAAATCCAGCGGCACGTCGCCTGCAAGACGTGTAATGCGACCGGCGCAAAACCCGGCACCACGCCCGAGAAATGTGATTACTGCGGCGGCCACGGCCAGGTGATGCAGTCGCAGGGCTTCTTCCGCATCCAGACGGTGTGCCCGGCGTGTCAGGGAGCGGGCAAAGTCGTCCGCGAGAAGTGCCCGGATTGCAAAGGCACGCGGTACACCAACACCCGCGTCCGACTCGAGGTGAAAGTGCCGGCCGGTGTCGACAACGAGATGCAGATCCGCATCGGCGGCGAAGGCGACCCCGGCGAGAACGGCGGCCCCAGCGGCGATCTCTACATCGACATTCGTGTCAAATCGCACAACCTGTTCCAGCGCGACGGACGACATCTGCTGTGCGAAGTGCCGATCACCTATGCGCAGGCGGCGTTGGGAACCGAGCTCGAAATCCCCTTGCTGACGGGGCAGCACAAGCTAACAATTCCCGCGGGCACGCAGCCGGGCGAAATGTTCCGGCTGAAAGGGCAGGGGATGCCCGACCCGCACGGCGGCCCGCGCGGCGATCTCGTGGCCCGCGTCCAGGTGGAGGTCCCCAAGAAACTGACAAAGAAGCACGAAGAATTGCTCCGGCAGCTGGCCGAGCTCGACCACAAGCACGTCAGCGCCCACCGCAAATCGTTCTTCGAATCGGTGAAGGGTTTCTTCACCGGAGAAGATGAGGAATAGTCAGTCGTCATTGGTCATTCGTCATTGGTGGAAAGACAGGTTTCCAAATGACCAGAGACTGGTGGCCAATGACTCCTTGAACGCAGGATCATCGAACCATGACAGACCCCAACGTGACCACGCCGCCGGGAACACCGGAAATGCCTTCAGACGCATCAGCCGCGGAAACGACGCTGCAGTCCCTCGCCGCGGAGCGCGATGACTTCCGCGATAAATGGGCCCGGGCTCGTGCCGATCTGGAAAACTATCGCCGGCGGATTCAGCGGGAGATGGACGATGACCGCAAGTACGCCGCGACGCCGATCGTCAAAGCCCTGTTGCCAGGGATTGACGGTCTGCAACGGGCGCTGAAAGCCGCGTCAGCGTCGAGGAACGTCGATGAACTGATCGCCGGTGTCGAAATGGTGGCGAAGCAGTTCGAAGCCGCGCTGATTGGTCTCGGCGTGCAACCGATTGAAGCCATCGGCAAGCCGTTTGATCCCAACGTGCACGAAGCGATTGCCCAGGTGCCGAACGCGGATCAACCGGCGATGACCGTGATTGATGACGTCGAGCGGGGATACACCCTGCATGAACGGATCGTGCGGCCCTCCAAGGTGATTGTCTCAGCCGGGCCGCCGCAGAGCTGATAGTCCGGGTGGCCGGGGCTGGACCGAAGGGAAGCCCCGGACGCGTTGATTCCGGGGCTTCGCGAGGACGCTCCAGCCCCGGCTACCCACACGTGTTTCGACATTCAGGAGCGAGTCATGCCCACTTACGAATATGCCTGTGATGCCTGCGATCACAAGTGGGAAGAGTTTCAGTCGATCAAAGCCCCAGCGACGCAGAAATGTCCCGAGTGCGGCAAGAAGAAAGCCAAGCGGCTGATCAGCGCCGGCGGCGGGTTCCTCTTCAAAGGGACCGGCTTCTACATCACTGACTACCGCAGCGAGGGCTACAAGAAGAGCGCCAGCGCGGACAAAACGCCGTCCTCCGGCGGCGAAACGAAGTCGGAAATCAAGAGCGAAGCGAAGCCGAAGGCTGAGAGCAAGAAAAAAGCTGACACCTGATCTCGAAGCTCCGCTTCAGAGAAAGCCAGTCCGCAGATTTCGCAGATGGACACAGATTGGAAGAGGTCGGCGAAGTAGATAAAATCTGCGTTCCTCTGCGCAATCTGTGGATCGCATCTCCTTCTTCAGACGCCGTGACAGTATGACTCAGCCCGCGAAATGTCCGATCTGTGGGCGGCCCGTCCCCACCACCGGGGAGGACGCGAAGCATCAGCCGTTCTGCAGCAAACGCTGCCGTGAGGTCGACTTGGTGCGCTGGTGCGATGGCAAATACGCGATCGCCGATCCCGTTGACCCGTTTGATGTTCCCGATGATGTCCCGCGCGTGATCGGCAATGAGACGCCGCCGGAATGAGGGCGGATAAGTCCCCGTTGCCTTGACGCCGCGATATGATGGAAGCGTGGACACAGGTCGTCCGTCGGGTCATCAGATCGAGGTGGTGATGGGGTTGAGTCTCGGTTACGAAATCCGCGCGGCGGTGAGCTCTGACCAAGCCCGCGAACTCGTGGAGCAGATGCGCAAAGTCGCGCTGAGCCTCCCGTTCCAGGAAGTCGGTGACCTCGTCGAATGGCGGCCGGAAGAGACTGCGGATGACCCCGAGACCACCCGCTTCATGCAGATCATGGGCAACCAGTATGGCCGCAAGCTCCTGCCCGGCGGCGAAGAACGCTGGATCGACATTCCGCCCCGTCACGTGGTGATGTTCAACATCGCGCCGGCCGACGGCAGCGAGACCGCGGCGTTCGGACTCGCGGCTCACCCGCCGGTGATCGAAGTCGAGCAGGACGGCCAGACGCACTTCATTGAGACGGATCTCGCGGGGCAATACAGCTGGACGCAAGTCTGCAAGACGCAATACGCCGGGCTGCAACAGTACGGCGGCTGGGAGAATTTCCGCACCGCGCATGTGTCGCTGGTGAAACTGCTGGATTTCATCGCCACACTACCGGCGGTGTTGCAAGTCAGCGACGACAGCGGCTATTGGACGCACCGTGATGAGGAACAACTGCGGCAACAGCTCGCATCGTGGAACGGACTGGTGGCCGCATTCGCCGGGCAGTTGAAGGATCAGCTGGGAACGAACCCGGAAACGGGTGTGCAATCGCCGATCCTCACCGCGCCCGATTTCGAGCATCTCGAAGC
>DASRYX010000626.1:0-6972 GCA_035686985.1 Planctomycetaceae bacterium
GGCAAACCACTCGTTCATCAGGGCGCGATTGTGTTCGGGCACTCGGCACACCTCGCCCATCTTGATGAAGCGTTGCGGCCGCGTGGTTCCGCCGATGCGGTAGCCCTCATGATAAAGACTCAACCCGGTATCGATCATGTACTGGCAGACGAGATGCGGCGGCTGTGTCACGGCAAGAAAATTCTGCGCAAACCCGGCCTGCGAACTGCCAAAGGTGCCGATCTTTCCGGTGCATTTTGAATGCTTCGCGAGCCATTCGACGGTGTCGTAACCGTCCTGAAGTTCGCCCCAGCCGAGAGCGCGATACCCCACCCAGGTTCCTTCGGACTTCTGCGAACCGCGAAAATTCTGCAGCGCCACTACGTAGCCTTTGAGGGCGAGCTGCGCGAGTTCCCGCCGTGTTCCGATTGCCCGGCCGTTGGCATACCGTTGTTCAAGCAACCCCGGCCACGGCCCGTCACCGGTCGGCATGTAGAGGTAAACGGAAAGCTTCACGCCATCGCGCATCGGCACCATCACGTGCTCTTCGACAACGCCCGGAACATCCAGCGGCGGCTCCGGCGGCTGTGCGAAGACCGGTGCCGTGAAGAGCGTGAGAAAAACGGTAATGGGGAGCAGTCGAGTCATCGTCAGGTGTCTTTCATTTTCGAAACTCGTCGGGCTGACGCTGCTTGCGGCTTCGCGTCCCGCGCAGCGACCGCTCATTTTCGACCAATCGCGCGTTGCAGCAGAGTGTGCGTGACCTTCTGCACGCGTTCATCCGGACCGTGGGGGCGCGTCCAGTGGGACCACGGCAGCACGTGCCCCGGTGGGGAACTCAGGCCCTGCGACCAGAAGATCGTCGAGGCGTTGAATACGAAGTTATTCTTCGGCCCGGGATAAATCGTCGCGACCCATTGTTGCGGCTTCACGCCTCCGACGAGCGCGGTCCCGCCGGCGACGACTTCCAATCCGGGAATCGCTGGCGGATCACCGTGATACTCCCAACCAACCAGACCGGGGATGCGATCGCCTTTCTTGACGTCGGTGCCCGCGAACATCCAGTGTTCGGGCTTTGTGATAATCCAGTCCGCTCCGCCGTTGACCGGTTCCACGTTCCGGGCACCGATGAGAAAGCCTTCGTCCGGTCCGCGATGCGGAAAGGGGCCGTTGTCTTTTTCGCGGTCTACAGCGTATTTGTAGTCACCACCGTAAGGACCGCCGCGGAACATGATCCGCTTGTCGCGACCATCATGTCCGGGGCGCAGCGGCGTGACCCAGCAGACGGAGTTTCCCGAGAGAAACATCAGGGACACCCCGGCGTCGCGCATCTTCACAACGCTCTCGTACTGCCGGATGTCCCAGTACTCATCATGTCCCACGCTGAGGAAGCACTTCGTCTTCAGTCCGCGTTCGGGTGTGACCATGTCGCTATTGGAACAGTAAGCGACGTCGTAGCCGTGCTGTTCGAGGAAGTACGCGAGTGGGAACTCGAATAACAGCCACTCGCCCGAACCAGCCGAGAGCGGATTGTTCACCACGCTTGTGTGCTGGGCATAACGACCGTAAGGGCGGTCGAAACTCACATCCGCCCATGGCCCCTGATTGCCCTTCGGGTGCGTGTAGATCGAAAAATTGCTCGGCCATGCGTTGTAGGCCTGCCAGGTGTTGTCTGAGCACTGCAGCAGGATGTCTGCGGGGCGGTCGTCACGGACGATGAAGACCACGTAACTCTGCCATGCGGCTTCGTTTTCGTCAGGCGGAAGCGTTGTCAGTCGGCCCAGGTACACGCCGCTGACCCAGTCCTGCGGGATAGTGATCGTCGTCGACGGTTTCCAACGGCATTCGTGCAGATTCTTTTCACCGGGTTGCGGAGTCGGCTGTGTCTCTCCCTGGAACGGACCGAGCTTAGACATGAGCCGCGCCCCTTTCCCGCCGTAGTAGCCCGTCCGGAAGATCTCGATCGTGAACGGCCGTGGCGGACTCGTCGAAACCATGAAGTCGAGCTTCTCACCGGCGGCGACGCTTTGCCGCGAGCAATAGCCTTCGATCAGCGAGGTCCGGCCGAGGTTCGGATTGTCGAGTTTCACCCGCGTCAGCTGCCAGTCGCTCGAACCCGGTCGCGGCACCGTGCGGCGCGGCGGCGAACAATCGCTGAAAGCCCTGGCGAAGTTCACCGACGGCAGCGTCCGCGACGTGACCTCGATGGCGCTCTACGAATCGAACGATCCTGCCATGGCGACCGTGAATTCGCACGGCCAGGTGAAAGTTCTGGACCTCGCGGGGAAAGTCTCGGTGATGGTCCGCTATCAGGGCCGGATCTCGGTCTTCAGCGCGTCGGTTCCCCTCGGTGCGGCGGTGGACTCGCTTCCGCCAGCGAAAAACTTTGTCGATGAACTGGTCTTCGCCAACCTCAAAGAGCTGGGCATTCCGCCGTCTGCGGCCTGCGATGACGCGACGTTTCTGCGGCGTGTGACGCTCGATATCGGCGGGCGATTGCCGACGCCGGACGAAGCGACGGCATTTCTTGCCAGCACTGCGGCCGACAAGCGCGAAAAAGTAATCGAGGAGTTGCTCGCCAGTCCCGATTACGCCGATTTCTTCGCGAATAAATGGACGGCGCTCCTCAAAAATCGCCGCGATGACGCCAGTGACATCATTTCCAACTTTGCGTTTCATGCGTGGGTTCGCGACGGCCTGCTGGCCAACAAACGCTATGACCAGTTCGTGCGCGAGCTGCTCGCCGCGACGGGAACGGTCATCGGCAACCCGCCCGTCGCGTGGTACAAGCGGGTAAAAGAGCCGAAGCAGCAATTGGAAGACGTTGCGCAATTGTTTCTCGGCGTCCGCATGCAGTGCGCTCAATGTCATCACCATCCGTTCGAGAAGTGGAGCCAGGACGACTATTACGCGCTGGCCGCGTTCTTCACGCAGGTTGGCCGCAAACCGTCCGCGACGCGTGGCGAAGATCTGATCTTCCACAAGCGCGGCGTGGCGACGATGGCGAACATGAAGACCGGAATTGCGCTCAAACCAGCCGCTCTGGGTGATGTCATTCCTGAGATCGCTCCCGACAGCGATCCCCGCTTGCATCTCGCCGACTGGATGGCGGGCCCGAGCAATCCGTTCTTTGCGAAGTCGCTGGTGAACCGGTATTGGAAGCATTTCTTTCAGCGCGGTCTCATCGAACCGGAAGACGACATTCGCGATTCCAATCCGCCGACGAATCCCGAACTGCTCGCGGCGCTGGAGAAGCACTTCGTCAGTAGCGGGTTCGATCTGAAAGAACTCATTCGCACGATCACACGCTCGCAGGCGTACCAGCTCAGTTCGACGCCCAACCAGCACAATGTTGTCGATGTGCAGAACTATTCCCGCTATTACCCGCGACGATTGCAGGCGGAAGTGCTGCTCGATGCGGTCGATGCGCTGACCGGGAGCCAGACTGACTTCCAGAACCTGCCACCGGGAACCCGGGCCGTCGCCTTGCCTGACAACAGCTACAACCGGGCGTCGCCGTTTCTGCGGGTGTTCGGCCGGCCGGAAGGGGAAAGTGTCTGCGAGTGCGAACGCGTGCAGTCATCCAGCCTCGCGCAGAGTTTGCATCTCATCAATGCAGGGGACGTGAAAGCGAAGTTGGCACAACCCGGCGGACGTGCGGAAAAACTTGCGTCCGACACGCGGCCACCGGAAGAACGGGTCCGCGATGTCTATCTGGCTGCGTTCTCACGTCTTCCGAAAGAAGAGGAATTGAAAACGGCCGTCGAGTACCTGACCGAAGTCCGCACGGACGCTGCCGGGACTACGATCGAGCCGCAACGTGCCGGCCGTGAGAATTTCCAGGACTTGCTCTGGGCGTTGATCAACACGAAAGAGTTTTTGTTCAATCACTGACCACGCGATTCGCTCCTGGTGTGAAGCAAAGCTGGGCTTAGTTCGTTGATGGAAACGGAATCACGATGATCGCCACTCGTTTTCAACTCGCCGTCTTCACGATGGTGACTGTCATTTCCTCCGGGCAACTCGCCCAGGCGCAATCGGTCTGCCTGCCTGCGCCGCGGTTGCTCACGACGATGCCCATGGGCGGCAAATCCGGCACGCTGGTCGAGATCACCATCGCCGGTGAACACCTCGAAGAAGCGAAGGAGCTCGTCTTTTCCGACGCGCGGCTGTCCGCCACGCCGAAGCTCAATGCCGCTGGCCAACCGGAAGCAAACAAGTATCTCGTGACCCTCGCGGCCGATTGTCCGCCGGGGGTCTATGAGGCCCGGCTGATGACGCGCCTCGGATTGTCATCGTCCCGCGTCTTCTCCGTCGGTACCCTGACCGAAGTCACACGCACACAGCCAAATACGAAACTCGACTCTGCTTTGGTGTTGCCGCTGAATTCGGTCTGCAACGCCGTGATTACGAACCGATCGGTCGATCATTACAGCTTTGAAGCCAAGAAAGATCAGCGAATCATCGTTGATTGTGCGACGCGCGGGATTGATTCCAAGCTCGACGCCGTCGTGATCATCGCCGACGCGATGGGACGCGACCTGCTTGTCGAACGCCGTGGCGGTGTCCTCGATTACACGATCCCCGCTGACGGGAAGTATGTCATCAAAGTGCACGAACTGACGTTCAAAGGGGGCCACGACTACTTCTACCGGCTCGGACTGTGGGAACAACCGGCCGGAACGCCGATCGTCCGGCAGCCCGGGACGCGGACAGTGAATTCGTTCTCCTGGCCGCCGGTCGGTCTGCCGGAGCAGTCGATGCTTGCCGAAGCCGAGCCGAACAACGACGGCAAGAAGGCGATGAAGATCACGTTGCCCGCGGATCTGAACGGCACGTTCTTCCCCGCCGCCGATGTGGACGTGTTTGAATTTGAAGCGAAGAAAGGTGAGGAATGGTGGGTGGAAGTGGCGTCCGAGCGGTTCGGCCTGCCAACCGATCCCGCCGTGATCGTGCAGCAGGTGACGAAGACTGCGGATGGTGAAAAGACCACCGATCTCGCCGAACTGGCGGATGTCCCAAGCCCGGTGAAAGTGTCGAGCAACGGCTATGCCTACGATGGCCCGCCGTACGACGCCGGGACTGCGGACGTGCTTGGCAAGTTTGTCGTGAAAGAAGACGGCCTGCATCGGTTGCAGCTGACGGATCTCTTCGGCGGCACACGGAATGACGTCCGCAACCGCTACCGCCTTCTGATTCGTAAGGCGGCTCCCGACTTCGCGCTCGTCGCCTGGGCTCAGCACATGGAATTACGCAACGGTGATCGGGCCGCGTTATCGAAGCCGATGTCGCTTCGTGGCGGCGCGACGATGGCGCTCGAGGTCATCGCCTTCCGTCGGGACGGCTTCGCGGGTGATATCGATCTCACGATGAGCGGACTGCCCGAAGGCGTCACCGCAAAAGGTCTGAAAATCCCCGCCGGACAGTCGCGCGGCATGATCGTGATCACGGCGCATCAGGACGCTCCGCGCGGCTTTGCGAATGCGTCCTTCCAGGGCGTCGCGGAGATCAATGGGGCCGCTGTCACGCGGCCGGTGCGACTGGCATCGATGTCGTGGCCAATTCCGGATTCCTGGGGTGAAGTCCCCAGTCCGCGTTTGATCACCGATGTGCCGGTGTCGGTCGGCGGTTCTGATCTCTCGCCGTTGACGATCAAGCCGCAGTCGACCGATGTCTTCGAAGTGAAAGCCGGTGAGAAACTGACAGTGCCGCTGGTACTCCAGCGCCGTAGCGAGTTCTCCGGGGCGACGATGCAATTGAAGCCGATCGGGGCGGGCTTCGACCGTGCTCCGGCGTTCGACATCAATCTCACCGGTGACACTGCCCAGGCGACTTTCGATCTCGCTGCGCTGAAGGTCAACCCAGGGGATTACCTCGTCGCATTCCATGGTGGGGCAGTGGCAAAATACCGGCATCGGGTCGATCAGATTGCTGTTGCGGAAGCAGCTCAGAAGCAGGCGACCGAAGCGGCCGCGGCAATCGATGCAGAAGTCAAGAAACTGATGGACGCCGTCGCCGCCGCACCGGATGACAAGAAGCCGGAAGCAATGAAAGCCGCCGAAGAAGCCGCCGCGCGCCAGAAAGCCGCGGCCGCCGCGCTGAACGCCGCCAATGAGCAGTTGAAGAACGCCAACAACGTCGCGCAGCCGCGCGACATCGTGGACATCGTAGTTTCAGAACCGATCACCATTCGCGTTTTGCCCGCGGAGACAAAATGAGTCGATTAGCCTTGCCGACCGCGCCGGTTCGCTGTCCCGGTCCCACGGGACTGGGCGTGCCCGATCGCCGCGCGTTTCTGAGAACTGGTCTCGCTGGATTTGCGTCGTTAAGCCTGCCGGCCATCCTGCGCATGCAGGCCCAAACCCGCGCGCACGCGGCCGAGACGCGGTCACCGTCCGAAAAGACCGCCGTGATCATGGTCTGGCAACCGGGCGGATTGTCGCATCTGGATTCCTATGATCCGAAACCAAATTCCGGCAGCGAATATCGCGGCCCGTTCTCGTTGATCGATACCAAAGTCGCGGGGATGCAGTTCACGGAGCTGATGCCGCGACAAGCCGCCATCGCCGGCAAATTCACGGTGCTCCGTTCGATGCGACAGAACGCGGGCGGCCATCCCGCCGGGTCGATGCAGCTGCTGTCTGGCGATCCCGATACACGCGACAAGCCGAAGCCCAGGTACCCAGACTGGATGACGATCGCGAACTATATGCGTTCGCTGTCCGGCCCACGGCAGAACCCGCTCCCCGCGTACGTCGGCATCAACCCGCCGCTCGAATACAACGGCCCGGCTTATCTTGGTGATGCTTACTCGCCGTTCGTGGTCAGCGGCGATCCGAACAACCCGTCGTTCTCCGTCCCGAACATCGGCCTCACCGACGCGGGTGAAGTCAACCGCCTCGGCCGACGGGCGACGTTGCGGCAGAAACTCGACACGCTGGAACGCACGTTCGATCGGGCCGGAGAACTCGCGGCGCTGGACGAATTTGAAAC
>DASRYX010000627.1:0-6764 GCA_035686985.1 Planctomycetaceae bacterium
CCATGAACGCGGGCTGCGACTTCACCGACTTGCGGAACTCCAGACCGATCTCACAGAACGTCTCACACGGCATCGTGCCGATCCGCGCATCACCGATCGCCAGCAACTGCAAAGGAACCGTGGTGGTTTCAGGCAGGTCGACGAGGGCCAGAGTCCGCTCGGCATAGATCCGGGAGAGATCGACTTTGCCGGGAACATTCGGCCGGGTTTCCAGTGTCTTCGTGGCCCACGCGCGTTCGTCATCCGTGGGGCGACGCCATTTCACGGTCGGTTCGCGATAGCGAGCGGCGAGCTTTATATCGCGACGATACGTCAGCTTCGGCAACTGCTCGCTCACTTTGGCGGCGACATCCTCAGCGACGTATCGCATCTGTTCGTACGGTTTCTTGCCGGGCCGCGGCGTGCGGAAGTTGATGTTGTTGATGTCGCCGCTGGTCCCGTTGGCCATCATGGCAACAAACGGCGGATCCTGATGTTCCGCGTTCATTAGTTGCGCGAGACGATTGGCAAACACCGCAAAATAATCCGCGGAAATGTGACCGTCGCCGACGCCGCCCACGTAATGCAAAGAATAGGTCGCGAAGACGCCGATCGGCTTGCCATCGGGTTCCCTTGCGGCGATCAGCGAGACTTGCGGGTCGGTCGGGCCCGCGGGATCGAGCAGATTGGCGCTGCCCGCCGGCGGGTTCATTTTCACCTGATCGAACTTGCCGAACGGGTTCTCCGGCATCGTGCCCGGCTTCATGGACCAGCGGCGATTGAAGACGTGCTCGGGAACATCGACCGTCCCCGCGGCGACTTCCGCCGGTCGCAACGTGACCAGCGCCCGGCGGACACCATCGGCGATCCGTTTCGCCACGAACTGCTGATACGGATCGAGCCGCTGCTCCGCGGAGTAGCGCTTTTCGCCGAGCGCTGTTCCCGCAGAGTGCGTGTGGGTTGCGGAAATCAGCACATGCGATTTCGGAATACCGGTGATCTGTTCGATCTGCTCGCGAGCCGCTTCGCTGACCGCGCGATGGAACCCCAGCAGATCACACACCACGAGCGCGAGTTTCGTCTTCCCGTCGTCGAGAACCAGGCACCGGGCATGCAACTCGTCATGCACATGCGTCGCAGGATACGGTGCAAAGCCGCCGACAATCGGCGTCCCGAGTTCCGGCGTGATGTTGCTCGTCGCCGCACCGGCCCGCAATCCAGACGGCTCCGCCGCAGTCGCAATCGCCGTCATCGACAGTATTACGACGAACGAACCGCACATGAAGATCCGCATGCACCTTCCCCACTGAAAAAGAGTGACGTTAGCCGTCGCACGATCGTAACGGGAGCGAGTGCCATCAGGAAGGAAAACGGGTTGGCCGCGAAAAGGCGCAAGGGAGGCAAAAAGGAAATGCCATTTCAAGAGGAAGCCGAAGCCGTGTTCTTGAAAGCAGTCCTTCAATGATCACATCTTCTTTTGCGTCCTTTTGCGCCTTTTCGCGGCTAACCCTCTTCTCTGGATTTCAAGCGAGCCCGTTCCGCCTGCAGGCCGGCGGCGAGGAAGTCGATCACGCGGTCAGCCATTGCGTTGGCGTAGTTCCAGCCGTAGCCGCCGTGCGAGGTCGTGAAATCTTGCTCGAAGGGGATGCCCGTCGAGAACAGTTTGCTGGCGAGAATCAGCACGCCGTCGATGCAGTAATGGTCCGCCGGGTCGCACAACAGCAGTTGCTGACGCGGCCAGTTGAGCGGGTGGAGATGCAGCGTCGCGGTCTGCTGCCGGGCGGCTTCGCGGTCGGGGAATAACTCGTCCAGCGTGGTGCCGTGTCCATGCCAGGATTCAAAGTCGACTTTCGGCGAGATCGCCGCGACAACGGGAAACTGCCGGGCCGCGCGATAGGCCAGTTGCAGCGCTCCCTGCCCGCCCATCTCGACGCCGGTGATCGCAATCCACTGCCCTGCTTCGGGCCACTTCACGGCAATGGCTTCCCGGAGTGGTCCCCGCAACCACGCGATGGGGCTCACCGCCGGATCAAACGCCGGAAAGACCGTCTCGGTCCACCAGCAACCAGGTCCCTGCGGACAGACGCAAGCCAGCCGATGCCGCTCCAGCGCAGCCGTGAACGCGGCGTTCTCTTTCAGCGTGACATTGTCGTAGCCATGCAGGAACAGGACGACTCCCGCCGGTGAGTGCGCCGGCTCATACACATCACAAGACTTGCCGGCCAGCGGAGCGGTGATCCACATGAATAGTTGATGGCTGATGGTGAATGGTTGATGGAAAGACGCGTTGTTAGGCAGTGACCGTCCGAATGCGTGCTCCGTCATCGTAGCAGATTGGTCACGGCTGCTCTTCCGTCTGGCCATTGACCCTCCGCCATCGACCATCAACCTTCCCTCCACAGCGCGGCCGCGTTATGTTCGCGGTTATGAATGCGGGTTTCTGGGTTGTGTGGTTTGTGACGTGTGCGGGGATGGCCAAACTGCTGGCGATCGCCGAGAATTCGCTGCACAGCTGTGGTTTCCGCCGGTTGACGCTGCAGCGTGTCCGCGGCGTGCACAACGTTCTGCTGTTTTCCTATCCGCTGCTGCTGATCTGGCGGGTCGGTTTCACGGGTCCCCACTGGGCGACCGCGGCGAGCATTTCGCCAATCGGAACCAAAACGGCCCTGTGGCTTTTGCCCGGGCTGGTGGGATTTGTCCTGCTGATTCTCTCCACGATTCGGCACCTAACGTACCGGCCCCCCGCATTTGAAACCGTGCTGCGCTCGCAGGTGATTGATGTCGCCCAGCGGGTGCCTCTCACGGAACTGATCGGCGAGGGTCGCGCGAAATGGCTTGCCAGACTGCCACGCAATCAGCAGTTTCAACTGGAAATCAGCGAGAAATCGTACCCCTTCGCGCGGTTGCCTAAGGCGTGGGATGGCCTGTCGATCGTCCATTTTTCTGATCTGCATTACCGCGGCCCGGTGACGCGGCGGTACTTCGAAGAGGTGATGCGCGAAGCCGCCGCATTGAACGGCGACATGATCTTCTTCACCGGCGATCTGATGGATCACCGCCAATGCCTGGAGTGGATCCCGTCGACGCTCGGTAAGCTCTCGGCACCACTCGGCTGCTACTTCGTGCTGGGCAATCACGACTGGTATCTTCCTGTCACCGATGAAATGCGGCGACGGCTCGCATCGCACGGCTGGCAGGACACCGCCGGTCGTGTGTTGGAATTACAGCGCGGTGATGACCGGCTTGTCATCGCCGGGACCGAGCGCCCGTGGATGGGCACAGCGCCGGACTTCACCGGTGTTCCAGAGAATGTCTTTCGGATCCTGCTGAGTCACGGGCCCGATCAGATCGACTGGGCGGAAGCCAATCGTGTTGATTTGATGTTCGCCGGTCACACGCACGGCGGACAGATTCAGCTGCCGGTGATCGGCCCGGTGTATGCGCCGAGCCGGTATAGTTGCCGCTATGCGTCGGGGGTGTTCTATCGCCCACCGACGCTGATGCTCGTCACCCGCGGGATCTCGGGCCGCGAACCGATCCGCTACAACTGCCGTCCGGAATTGACGAAGGTGATCCTGCGATGCGAACCAGCACACCCCTGAAGCCCAGGCTTTCTAAAGCCTGGGTCTCCTGACGCTGTCAAAAAGAGACCCAGCCTTAAGAAAGGCTGGGCTTTCCACTTGTGCTTTCTGCACGTTTTTGTGGTTCGATGTCTTTGAGATTGAAACGTGAAGCAACCGAGTTTATGGCGCAGTTTCGGGCATGCGATTGATGGCGTGGTCCGCACGTGGACACGCGAGCGGAACTTTCGTCTGCACGTCGCCGTGGCGGTGGCCGTTGCGCTGATGAGCGTGATGCTCCGCATTTCCCGCGTGGAGTGGGCGGTGCTGGTTTTCGCGATGGGGCTGGTGTTCACCGCGGAGCTGTTCAACACGACCGTGGAAGCCGCGGTGGATCTGCTGTCGCCGGAGTATCACGAAACGGCGAAGACGGCCAAAGACGCCGCGGCCGGAGCGGTGTTGCTCTCCGCTCTGACCGCGGCGATTGTCGGACTGATCATTCTCGGTCCACCGCTATGGCAATTCATCCGCGGTTTATAGCGTGATCACTCGAACTCGATCCGCTCCACCGTGATCGCCCGGTTTTCCGCATCGATCTCGAGTTCTTTTGCGACAGTCAGCTTCTTGGCGAAGTCACCGACATCGACCACGGGGCCGGCGGTCACAATTGTCTTGCCATCGACTTTGGTCGTGGTAATCGTGCGGTTGCCCGAATCTTCGACGAGACCTTTCAGCACGACTTCAAACTTTTCCTGATCGGCATCGGAGAGATCCTGTGCGATCGTGATCGTCACCTGCCCGGCGGCGGGCTTGGTGGTCTTCGGCTTGGGGGCTCCCATCTGGTTGCCCATCATCATGCCCTGCAGCAGGAGCGGAAACGCGGCCTGTTGAATCTGCTCGGGTGTTTCCGCTTTCATCATCTCGTCGAGCACGCCGTTCGCCGTCGTCGCCAGTTGCAGAATCTTCGGCTTCTGGGCCGCAATCGCGTCCTGATCAATCGCCTGGATCTGCTCGCGGGTCTTGGTCATGTTCTCGGCCCATTTATCGGCCATCGATTTCGGGATCCATTTGCCTTCGACCTTCGTGAACTCGACGACTTCCGGTTCCTTCTTGCCGGGCGAAGTGACTTTCACCTTCGCGGTCGTGTCGCCTGATTCCACCATTTCCGCCTTGATCTGATCGAGATCGGCGGCGGTCGCCGTGCCATCCTGAGTCCGCACAGTCGCCATCGACACGACGGCTTTGGCAAGCGGTCCGACACCCTTCTGCAACAGGTCACGGGTCGAATTGGTTTTGACCTTTTCGATTTCCGAGAGATCGCTCGCAGTCAATCGTTCCAGCCCGGTGACCAGCGAGTCCCAGTGCTGGGCCATTTTTTCGTTCTGCGTTTCGCGACCGGGTTGCGCTGCCATCGAAATCAGCAGGTCTTTCTTGGCTTTCAGGACGCCCGCGCTTTTCGACAGGACACCAAACCCGGCGGACCAGATTTCACTGTCCATCTGGCTGGCGAATTCATGCACCACGCCGTCGACATCTTTCTGGTACGACGCCGGCAGAAGATCGTATGCGTGTTCGACCTTGCCGTCTTTCATCGCGGTGACGAAGGCGGTGACCGTCGCGGCGGCGTCCGTCGGCGGCGGTGCCACAACCGGCGCAGCCGCTTGCGGCGCGTTCGGAGTCGTGCTGGATTCGCACCCGGTCATCAACAATATGCCGCACGCCAGACACCAACCGCATCGCCATTTCTGCATGATCATCCCCTCTCAGCGAACCGACTCGCTGTCGTTATTCAACGGAATCCGTGTGGACACATTCGTCCACCGCACGAACGTCGACGCAGTGTAGCAGATCGAGGCGATTTCCGCGTGCACGAAGAATTCCGCAAGTGGGAGCGGGTGCACAAAGAGAAAACGGAGCGGGGCACTCAGTGACGAATGACAGGCGGGTCGGTCGCTGGTACACGGCTCCGGAGAGCCGCCGAGACAATTTCCCTTCAAGGGCGCAAGCCCCTGCTGTTCACTGGCCCCGCTTCCGTATGCCGGTATTTTACCGAGATCAACCGGGCGGGGAACTCGAATTCCCGCAAATCCGCCGAGCGGCTATCATGCCCCGTCACACAGGAATGAACAGCGGCGGGGAAAGGATGCCCATGCTGGGGTGGTGTTTGAACGCGGTCTATCTGTCGGTGCTGCTGCTCGCATCACCGTTCCTGCTGTACCGCCGCGTCGTGCAGAAGAAGCCGGTGGCGGGGTTGCGCGACAAGCTCACCGGCCGCCTCGCACGCCAACATCCCGATCGCCCCTGCGTGTGGTTCCATGCCGTCAGCGTCGGTGAAGTGCTGCAGCTGCCCACCTTGATCGCCGATTTCGTCGCGACTCATCCGCATCACGAAATTCTCATCACGACGACCACCGGCACCGGATTCGATGTCGCCAAGCAGAAGTTCCCGCAGCACACGATCGGCTACTGGCCATTCGATTTCACCTGGGCGGTCACTTGTGCTTTGCAGACCGTCCGGCCCGAGATGGTCGTGCTGGTGGAACTGGAACTGTGGCCCAACTTCCTGCTCGCCGCTCGATCAATGAAGATTCCGGTGGCACTGATCAACGGCCGCATCAGCGCGAATAGTTTCCGTGGTTATCAACGTCTGACGGCTTTGTGGAAGCGTGTGTTGCCGGCGCTCACGTGTTGTGCGGTGCAGACGGAAGAATACGCCGCACGGTTGATCGCGCTCGGCGTTCCCGCCGACCGGGTGACGGTGACCGGCAACATCAAGTTTGATCGCGTGCAGTCGAATCGCCGCAACCCGAAGACCGAAGAACTCCGCCGGTTCTTTGGCATCGCGGAGAACGAACTCGTCTTCATCGCCGGGAGCACCCAGGAAACCGAAGAAGCCGCCGCGATCACCACGTGGGAAACGCTCCGCGTCGAGGTCCCGCAACTACGGTTGATCCTCGTTCCACGCCACAAAGAACGCTTTGAAGACGTTGCGCAGCTCATCACCTCGCGCGGCCAGAACGTCATCCGACGAAGCACGTCCGTCCCTCAGCCCTTAGCCCTTAGCTCTCAGCCTATCCTGCTCCTCGACACGCTCGGCGAGCTCGGCGCCTGCTGGGGGCTCGCCGATGTCGCGTTCGTCGGCGGCAGCCTCACCAACCGCGGCGGGCAGAACATGCTCGAACCGGCCGGTTACGGTGCCGCCGTGCTGTTCGGGCCGAACACGCG
>DASRYX010000628.1:0-2388 GCA_035686985.1 Planctomycetaceae bacterium
GGCGCGTCTGCAACTGCCGGCCGGTCAATACACTGTGTATGCCGGTCGCGGCTTTGAATACTCGGTCGCCCGGAAAGAGGTGACTGTTGCGGCCGGCGAGAGTCTCCGCGTCGCGCTCGAGATTCGCCGGGAAGTCCCCACTGACGGCTACGTCGCTTGCGACACGCATGTCCACACGCTCACGCATTCCGGGCACGGCGATGCGACCATCGAAGAACGCATGCTGACTATCGCCGGTGAAGGGATCGAGCTGCCAATCGCCACCGATCACAACAAGCATATCGACTACGAACCAACCGCGCGGGCTCTCAACCTTCGCACGCATTTCACACCGGTGATGGGGAACGAAGTCACTACCAGTCGTGGCCACTTCAACATTTTTCCCGTACCCTCCGGCAGCGCTGTCCCGAATCATCGTCTCGGATCCTGGCGGGAACTACTCGCGGAGATGGTCGCGCAAACCGATCCGCCGGTGATCATCCTGAATCACGCCCAGGACCTGCACTCCGGCGTGCGGCCGTTCGGACCGAAACTCTTCAACGCCGTGGTTGCTGAACATGAGGAAGAGTGGTCCGCGCGGCTCAACGCGATGGAAGTCATCAACTCGGGAGCGACGCAGTCGGATCCCTTGCAACTGTTTCAAAACTGGATGGCGCTGCTCAATCGTGGCCGAATGATGACGCCGATCGGCAGCAGTGACTCCCACGATGTCGCCCGTCATTTCGTTGGACAGGGCCGCACCTACATTCGCTGCGATGATCGTGACCCCGGCGCGATTTCCATTCCGCACACTGTCGAAGCGCTGCAGCGCGGTCGCGTTCTGGTCAGCTATGGTTTGTTGACTGAGCTGACGGTGAACGACGAGTATCGCTCGGGGGATGTCGCGCCCGTTGGTGATAACACATGCCGGGTCGCGATTCGGGTACTCGGTCCCCATTGGACGAATGTCCGACACGTGCGTCTCTACGCCAATGGGCAATTGATCCGCGAGGTGGACATCACCTCGCAACCATCGCAGGACCACCCGGCGGGGGTGTTGTGGGCCGCGAACTGGGAGTTGCCGCGCCAGTCGCACGATGTCCATCTCGTCGCAATCGCCACGGGACTTGGCATCACCGCACCTTATTGGCCCACAGCGAAACCGTATCAACCGACATCACCGAACGGCGACACGCAGGTGATCGGGTGCAGCGGTGCGGTCTGGCTGGATGTCGATGGAGACGGTCAGCCAACACCGGCACGCACGTACGCGGAACGCCTGTTTGCTGATCATCGCGCCGATCTGAAGAAGCTGATCACGGCATTGGACTCCTATGACGCCGCCGTCGCGGCGCATGTGGCGTATCTGCAACACCAATCTGGCGTGTCACCGACCGATCCTGAGATTCAAGCGGCGTGGCGAGCAGCGGCTCCTGCCGCGCGTCAGGGCTTTCAAGACTACGTTGAGGCCTGGCGGCAGTGCGAAATAGCCCGGCAAACCCAGTGATCCCCGCGGCGCTCGGTCGGAGCGGAACGGGTACAATGCGACACACGAGGACGCTAAACCGCCAGCAAAGATCCCATCATGCCGCGCGTTGTGATTGTCGGAGCAGGCTTTGCCGGATTGAACGCGGCGAAAGGGCTTGGCGGCGTCAAAGACGTCACGGTGACGGTCATCGATCGGACGAATCACCATCTCTTTCAACCCTTGCTCTACCAGGTGGCGATGGCGGGCCTCAGCCCGGCGGATATCGCCGCCCCCATTCGCAGCTTGCTTTCACATTATCCCAACATTGAAGTCCTGCAGGGTGACGTGCAGCGGGTGGATCTCGATCGGCACGTGGTGGTCGCGGACTTCGGCGAGGTGCCGTTCGACTATCTCATCATCGCCTGTGGCGCGCGGCACAGTTACTTCGGGCACGAAGAGTGGGAAGAGTTCGCGCCGGGGTTGAAGAATCTGGAACAAGCGACCGAAATCCGACGGCGGGTGCTGCTCGCTTATGAAGACGCCGAACGCAGCGCATCGGCTGAGGATCGGAAGCGGCTGCTAACCTTCGTCATCGTCGGAGGCGGTCCGACCGGGGTCGAACTCGCCGGGGCGATCGGTGAAATGAGCCGTTTCACGCTCGCCAGGGATTTCCGCCACATTGATGCCGCCTCGGCGCGCGTCATCCTCTTGGAAGCCGGACCGCGAATTCTACCGACGTTCAGCGAGCCTCTTATCCAGCGGGCGACGCGCGATCTGGAACAACTCGGCGTACAGGTCTGGACCAACAGCGCAGTCACCAAGATCGATTCGGACGGCGTCGAGATCGGGGCCGAACGAATCCGTGCGGCGACCGTTCTGTGGGCGGCCGGGGTGAAAGCGTCGTCGTTGAGCCAGACCTTGGGCTGCCCGACCGATCGGCA
>DASRYX010000629.1:0-5986 GCA_035686985.1 Planctomycetaceae bacterium
ACCGAGCGTGGACAACGTGACGAGCGCTGAATGCCGGTTCCATTCCGGTGGCAAGACGCTCGTGTATCGCGAGACCGACGGCGTGTGGTCGCACGATGATGCAGGGCTGAGCGCGTTATCATCGCCGCCGCCGTTTGCCGCCGTGGTGCCGTGGTCGGCGGCGATCTTCGCGTTTGAATTGCTGGACGCCGTCGAGCATTCACTGGAGCGTCACCGCACGATCGAACTGCATCGCGAGGCGGTGTCGGAACGCGCGATCTTCAAAACCCGCATGGCGGCGTGGGGCTGCGGGATTCTGATTCTCACGTTGCTGCTGATGGTCGCCTTCCTGATGGTCGCCAGCGTGGTGCCGCTCAACGGAACGCTGCTCGCGCTGGGTCGCATCGTCGTCTTCGCGCCGCTGTTTATCTTTCTCTTTGCCCAATTGCTGCTGCCGCTGACTCGTAGTGCGAAGAAGAGTTAGCCGCGAAAAGGCGCAAGCGGACGCAAAAGGGAAAAAGACGATCACAGTCCGGAGCGCAAGCGACGGTCGAAGAAATGTAATCTTTGTGCCGTCGCTTGTGCTCCGGACTGCGTCATTTCGCCTCGGCCTTTTTTGCGTCCTTTTGCGCCTTTTCGCGGCTAACCTTCTCCTTCTTCGGATCCTTCTTCACCGGCTTCGCTCATGCCGAGCTGTCGCATCTTGCGATAGAGATTGCTGCGGTGCAGACCGAGCAGCCGCGCCGCTTCGCTCATGTTGCCGCGCATCCGTTTGATCGCGCGGCGAATGTAATCCTGCTGGAACGCGTTCGTCGCTTCGCTGAGCCCGTGGTTCTCGTTCGGCTCCACGAAGCTCTCTTTTTCCGGACTGAGAATGAACGCGAGATCGTCGACTTCGATCTTGTCGTTCGGCGCGAGAAACGCCACGCGCTCCATCAGGTTGCGAAGCTCACGCACATTGCCCGGCCAGCCGTGCATCTGCAACCGGCGTTTGGCGTCGGCGGAGAGTTGCAGCTTCGGCCGCCGGGATTGAATCGCGAAACCGCCCAGAAAATGTTCCGCGAGTGGAATCACGTCGTCGGGGCGGTCCCGCAGCGGCGGCAGGTCGAGCGTCACCACGTTCAACCGGAAGTACAGATCCTCGCGAAATTTTTTCGTTCGCACGGCTTCCGCGAGCTTCGCATTCGTCGCGGCGATGACGCGCACGTTGATGGGAATCGTCTGCGAGCCGCCGACACGCGTGATCACTTTCTGTTCGAGCACGCGCAACAATTTCGCCTGTCCGCCGAGACTCATGTCACCAATTTCATCAAGGAAGATCGTGCCTCCTTCGGCCGTTTCGAACTGACCGCGACGCATGTCACGCGCATCAGTAAACGCGCCTTTCTCGTGGCCGAAGAGCTCGCTTTCAAGCAGGCTCTCCGCGAGCGCCGCGCAGTTCACCGCAATGAAGGGTTGGGAGGCGCGGTTTCCTTGATAGTGCAGCGCCCGAGCGACGACCTCCTTGCCGGTGCCGCTTTCGCCGAGAATCAGCACGGGCAGATCGGTTCCCGCAAGTCGCTTCACCGTGCTGCGAAGCGCGCTGATCGCCGGGCTGTCACCGATGATCGCGACGCCTTTCGTCGCCTGTTCGGTCAACTGTTTGTTCGACCGCAGCAGCGATTCCCGCTCGCGCGTGTTCTGCAATGCCACCGCGACTTGGGCCGACAGATCCGACAGCAATTCTTCATCATCGGCGGTGAATGAACCGTCGAGCTTGTTGATGACTTCGAACACCCCGAGGATCTGCCGATCAGCACCGACCAGCGGGACACACATCAGGTTGCGGGTCTTGTAGCCGCTGGCTTCATCGACCTTGCGGCTGAACCGCGGCTCGGCATAGGCGTCGTCGACACGGACGGTTTGCCCGGTTTGTAGGACGCCGCCGACGATGCCGGTTTTCTCTGGCAACCGCAACGCGCCGCCGGGCACGCCGAGCGCCGGCCGGGCCACCATTTCGTGCTGATCACGGTCCCAGAGAAAAATGCTCGCGCGATCGCATCGCAACAGCTGCGTCGCATCGACCGCGATCCGCTCCAGCAAGCCTTCGACATCCGGGAACGACACAATCTCCGCGGCGATGCTGAGAATCGTTTTTAACTGCCCGACCCGCCGTCGTTGCCCGGCCGTTGTTTGAACCGTGTCCCATAACAGCCCGAGCGTTTTTGCAGTGAGAAATAATCCCGGCAGAACATCGTCCGGCAAACTCCGGCCGTGCAGCAGCAGGGTGAAAGTGGTGTTCGATCGACTGCCCATCGGTGCCGCGGCCACCACGCCATGACCGGCGGACAGTTTCTGCAATCCGGCCGCATCCCGGTCGAGCACATCCGCAGCAAACCCGAACGGCATGTCGTCTGTGCCCCAGCGGCCGTGCTGGACCACCGCCGTCCATTGGGCGGACCGCTCGACGATCGCCGCCGCCTGGGCTCCGAGTTCCCCGGCGAGATCGGCAATGATTTCCCGCAGGAACGCGGTCGGGTCGGTGACATCGATCGCACGCCGCGCGAGCTGTTCCAGCAACGGCATCAACCGCGCGCCGTCGCTCGCCGGAAAGGTTGACGGAACCTCATGCCAATTCAGCCATTTCGTTGCCACAGCGAGCGTCCATCAGATCGAGTCAGGAAGAAAGTGCCGTCAGAATGAATTCACAGCGACCGGCATGATACCCGGCCCCGATTGGTTCGTCGTGCGACGTGTCGTTAAATTGAACACGCTTCCTCACCGATGCAGGTCGTGCGGTTCTCGGATGCTCCCGCGGATTCACTGCAAGTGGTATGCTGCGGGACCGATCCGAACCCCGGAGATGCAGACCGTGATTTACGCCAACATCTGGCTGACCGTGAAAGACGCCGCGGACGTGGCCGAAATCCGCGAACTTTTGAAACAGCAGGGCCGTCTATCCCGCGAAGAACCGGGCTGTGAACGGTTCGAGGTGTACCACTCGAAGAATGACGCGAAGGTCTTTCTGCTGGTCGAGCGGTGGAAAGATCAAGCCGCGCTGGAGGCACACCGACTAGCGACAGCGTACACGACGATTTACGTTCCAAAGGTACTTCCGCGCGTAGAACGGGTACCGCATCCGAGCGAAATTGTTGAATAGAAATCACAAGCCCGAAGCGCAAGCGCCGGGTGCATTTTCAGAACGATATCAATTCCATTCACCCGGCGCTGGCGCTTCGGGCTTGTCGATCACCACTGACAACGGACCACTGACCACCCACCATGCTCAACAAAATCTCTTCCCGCATCACGCAACCGAAATCGCAGGGCGCTTCGCAGGCCATGCTCTATGGCACGGGCATGACCCCCGAGGACATGAACAAGGCGCAGGTCGGCATCGCCAGCGTCTGGTATGACGGCAACACCTGCAACATGCACCTCAATGTCCTCGCCGACAAGGTGAAGGAATCGGTCGTCGCCGCGGACATGGTCGGCATGCGGTTCAACACCATTGGCGTGTCGGACGGCATCTCGATGGGGACCGACGGCATGTCGTACTCGCTGCAGTCGCGCGACCTCATCGCCGACAGCATCGAGACCGTCATGTCGGCCCAGTGGTATGACGCCAACATCTCGATCCCCGGCTGCGACAAGAACATGCCGGGCTGTCTGATCGCGATGGGCCGGCTCAATCGCCCGGCGCTGATGATCTACGGCGGCACCATCAAGCCGGGTTGTACGCCCAAGCATCCGAAGCTCGATATTGTCTCGGCGTTCCAGGCGTATGGCGAATACATCACCGGCAAGATCACCGAAGAAGAACGCGCGGATGTCATCCGCTGCAGTATCCCCGGGGCCGGTGCGTGCGGTGGGATGTACACCGCGAACACCATGGCGTCGGCGATCGAGGCGCTGGGCATGTCGCTGCCCTACAGTTCGTCGATTCCCGCGGAAGACCCGTTGAAACTCGGCGAATGCGTGGCTGCCGGGAAGGCGATTCGCAAGCTGCTGGAACTCGATCTCAAGCCGCGGGACATCATGACCCGCGCGGCCTTCGAGAACGCGATGGTCTTCATCATGGCGACCGGTGGGTCGACGAACGCGGTGCTGCATCTCATCGCGATGGCGCGGTCGGTGAATGTGCCGCTGACCATCGATGACTTCCAGAAAACGAGCGATCGCATCCCGTTCATCGCCGATCTGAAGCCATCGGGCAAGTACGTGATGGAAGACCTGCACAACGTCGGCGGCACCCCGGCGCTGATGAAATACCTGCTCGAAAAGGGCCTGCTTGACGGGTCCTGCATGACGGTCACCGGCAAGACCGTCGCTGAGAACTTGAAGGATGTTCCCGGTCTCGCGGAAGGTCAGCAGGTGATCATGCCGCTGGAGAAGCCGATCAAGGAAAGCGGCCACATCCGCATCATGCGCGGCAACTTCTGCCCGGATGGCTCGGTGGCAAAGATCACCGGCAAGGAAGGCCTGAAGTTCACTGGACCGGCCCGCTGCTTCGATCATGAAGAAGCGATGCTCAAGGGCATGGAAGACGGCAAGATTCAAAAGGGCGATGTGATCATCATCCGTTACGAAGGCCCGAAGGGCGGCCCCGGCATGCCCGAGATGTTGACGCCGACCTCCGTCATCATGGGGGCCGGCCTGGGCGAACACGTCGCGCTGATCACCGATGGCCGGTTCTCCGGCGGCTCACACGGTTTCATTGTCGGCCACGTGACGCCGGAAGCGCAAGAAGGCGGGCCGATCGCGCTCGTAAAAGACGGCGACCGGATCACGCTCGACGCCGTCGCGAACCGCATCGATGTCGATCTGTCACCCGAAGTGCTCGCCAAACGGAAAGCCGAATGGAAGGCTCCGCCGCTGCTCGCCACCCGCGGCACGCTCTATAAGTACATCAAGAACGTGAAGAGCGCCAGCGAAGGCTGCGTTACCGACGAGTGAATCTCCAAACGCGTGAACGACCGGCCGCGACTTGAGCGGACCGGTCGTTCACCGCGATGGATGACGATTACTTCGACACCAGCTCGAAGTTGACCGTGTTCTTGCCGCCTTTGACTTCCGCGGTCAGCACCCCCGGTTGCACGTATTTCTTCGGAATGGCAACCACTTTGGCGGTGGGCAGCGGCTTGCCGTTTTCGTCAGTCTCCGGAGTTGCCGGTTCGATCTCCACGCGGTGTTTGCCGAGCATCGCACCCTGGCGGTTCGCGTTGAAGAGCAGTTTGTACTGGCCGTTTGAGTTGGTTCCGCCGAAGGACGGTGATCCGCCGGGCCCTTCGGGTACGAACCGCAGATTGACGCGCGGCAGCGGCTCGCCATCGAGGGTGATTTTGCCGGCGACGGCGGCGAGTTCCGGTCCGTCCTGGTGACCGCAGCCCACAACGGTCATCACGGACGCCGCGGCGAGCACGGTGAAGAGCAAGGATGGTTTTCGCATCGGATGATTCCTGGCAATGAAACTTGTAGACAATGAACTGATCACGCGGACTGTTTAAAATTCGCCGACGATCTGGCCGTCGTTGATGGCACCCAAACGCTGATAGGTTCCGTAAGGGCCATTCACAGTTGCTGCGGTGTAGCCGGTGTTGGTGTTCTCAATGTTCTCACTGATGAACTTGACGGCACCGTCGCACAGCAGGAAATGCGCTCCGCCGACGTGCTGACTGTGGAAGCTGCGATGCTGGTTGGAGGCATCCAGTTGCGGGCCGTTCAGTTTCTGGTGAGCGGCGCGGATGTGCAGATGCGGGCCGTTGTTGTTGGCCCCGTTCTGCGTGCAGTCCGGTCCGCCGGTATTGTTGACGTTGCCATACACGAACTGTCGCACCGATCCCACGTTGGGTGCGCCATTGATGTCGGTAATCAGCGGAATCCAGCGGACTTCCCCCACGGCGAAGGCGTTCGAGGTGCCGTCGGTGATGTCCCGCATGTTGCGTTTGCCGTTGACGATCAGGAGACCGTTATTGCGTCCATCGACGGTGATCTGCGGGTTGGCAGCCGCGTTCTCGGCGCATTGAAT
>DASRYX010000630.1:0-3269 GCA_035686985.1 Planctomycetaceae bacterium
ATCACGCACTTTCCCACGTTCATCGCCGCCAGCGTGCCCCAGATTTATCGGGGTGGGTTGAACGCCACCACGACAGAAGAGGAAGCACCGACCGATCCGACACCGTTCCGTGTCGAACCAATCGAACCAATCGAAGTCGACGAGGGGCCGCGTCTGCAACTCGACGCCGACAGTGCCTCCGCGGATGCAAGCCGGGTCGGCAAAGTTCTGAAGCGCCCGAAGCGCACGGGTTACGAAGAGCTGCCTCCGCCGCGGAAGTAATCACCGCTCGGCGTCCCATTCCGCGAAGAACTGTGCGAGGAACGTTTCCAGAAACCGGTGACGTTCCTCGGCCATTTTGCGGCCGGTCGCCGTCTGCATGCGGTCCTTCAGCAGTAACAGCTTCTCATAGAAGTGATTGATCGACGGTCCGCCCTTCGATTTGTAAGCGGCGAAGCTGTCGTGCAACTCAGGCGGATGTTCGGGGTCATAAATCGCCCGGCCGAAATGACCGCCGAAGGCAAACGCCCGTGCGATCCCGATGGCGCCGATCGCGTCCAGCCGATCCGCATCCTGCACGCAACGGCCCTCTAATGTCGGCATGTCGGTCTTCACCCCGGCTCCCTTGAAGGACACCGCGGCGATAATCTCGCCGACGTGATCAACCACCCTGGAGTCCACCGCGTGCTGTTCGAGCCACTGTCGCGCTGCGCGGGGTCCGGCCATCTCGTCGCCGCCGTGAAACTTCCAGTCGGCGATGTCGTGGAGCAAGGCCGCGAGTTCCGTCACCAGCGGATCGGCGCCTTCCGCCACAGCTAATCGGCACGCGTTGCGGCGAACGCGGTCGATGTGCCACCAGTCATGTCCGGAACTATCGCCGGCGAGTTTCTCGCGGACAAATGCGGCTGTCTCGTTAATCAATTTCTCGAGAATCATCGCGCTCATCTTCACCAATGGACCGCCGGGAGGCTCAGGCGTAGAATGCGGGATCGACAATGTTGCCGTCAATCGAAGTGATTAGTGTATGGCCAAGCCGGCTGCTCAGGATGATCCGAACTCCCGCGTGGTGTGTCGTAACCGCCGCGCGAAGCATGAGTACGACCTGCTCCAGCAACTGGAGTGCGGCGTCGTGCTGATGGGGAGCGAAGTGAAGTCCATCCGCGCGAACAAAATTTCCATCGAAGAAGCCTACGTCAAGGTCTCGAAGGGCGAAGTCTGGCTGCTCAACTGCGATATCTCGGAATATCCGCAGGCCACCTACATGAACCACGAACCGCGCCGACCGCGGAAGCTGCTGCTGCGAAAACGCGAACTGGCAAAATTCGCCGAAGCATCGGCGCAGCGAGGACTGACACTGATTCCGATCGATGTGCACCTCGTGCGCGGCTTTGTGAAATTGACGGTCTGCATCGCGAAGGGCCGGCAACTTCACGATAAACGAGAAAAACTGAAGCAGCAGTCCGCGAGTAAAGAGATTCATCAAGCCGTGCGGCGGGACATCAAGCGCGGCGTCTGAGCCGCGGAATTCTCCACTCGTCGTTGCAACAGGCGTCGATTCCCTCCGTTCCGTTTGCGGACCGGCTCTCGGCTGGCGCGACCCTCGGCGAATTGCCGATACCGATCGTCGTGTCAGAAGCACAATCTGCCGAAAGTGCGGATTGTCGCAGAGCCTGCGGATTGTGAGGACTTGGGCCCATGCGTGGTTTGGACCTTTCGCACAGCGTCTTGCTGTCACGTCGACTCTGCGGCTTGACGCTGGTCTTCGGTGCTCTGCTGGGGCAGACCGCCGCAGCGCAGACAGCTCCGACGGGCCAGTTCGTCGACCACGTCTATCATGACAGCACGGGCGACCACAAATACGTCGTCTTCGTTCCCGCGAACTACACGCCGGGTCGGCCATCCCCGATCATTTTCTATCTGCATGGTGCCAGCGGCCGCGGACGCGACGGCCGTGCACAGCTGATCGTCGGACTCGGACCGGGCTTGAAACAACGTGCGGCGACAACGCCGTTCCTGGCGGTCTTTGCGCAGAACGAAAACATGCGCGGCCGGTTGCTCGGCGGCTGGCATGATGAGACCACGGAACTCGATCGCGCGCTCAAAGTTCTTGAGGAAGTGGAACGGACCTACACCGTCAACAAAGATCATCGCGTGCTCGTCGGCACCTCGATGGGCGCATTCGGCGTGTGGAGTCTCGCAGCCAAAGATCCCACGAAATGGAAAGCCGTGATTCCGATCTCCGGCGGCGGCAAACCGGAATTCATTCCGAATCTCGCGAAGGTCCCCGTCTGGGCCTTTCATGCCGCCGATGACACGCTGGTCCCGCCGTCGGCTTCGACGGATCTGATTGACGGCATCAACGCGGCCGGCGGTCGTGGATATGTCTCGATTGTGCCCACCGGCGGGCATAACATCGGGAACCATGTGCTCGCGCAGGACGAGGTCTTCGAATGGATGCTGCATCCGGAAAAGCCCGCGGTTACCGATATCGATTGGCCCAAGCGCCCGTCGGCCCCCTCGTTGATAGATCTCCTCAAATTTGTCCCCGGTGCTGAAGTCGAGCGGGCCGTCACTATTCGACTCAGTAACGATCTGCTGGAATCGCTGTCGTATGCGTTGCCCGGTCAGGTGCCGACGACGGCCCTCAACGGCTTCCGTGCGGGTTCGGCCGAGCGTCGCGGTGAGGGCTTGATGTCGTTCAATGTGGCGACGGGAAGCGTGCAATACACCGGCAGCATGGAACGCGCGTGGGTGACCTCGCAGTCCGGAAATCGGTTGCGGATCCAACTCGGACTGCGAAACCTCGTCACGACAGTTTCCGCAACGAGTATCGACAGTCCCCTGCTGCGGGCCCAGGCCGGACCGATGCAGATCGTGCTCGGTGAACGCGAACCGATCTGGTTGACCGCGGACATTGTCCCGCGGCTGGAAAACCGTCGCATTCGCCTCGATGTCGTCAGCGTCGACTTCCAGGTCCCACAGGACAACTGGGGCATCCGCGGTCCGAGCAATGTCCGCGTCCGCCCCCTGCCCTTTCTCGAAGACCGCATCACCCAGCGGCTGGTCACGGGCCTCGCCGAACGGAAGGCGCAAATCGAGCAGGAAATCCGCAACAGCATTCCGCGGATGATCGCACAGATGGAAGACCGGCTCGCGAGCATCACCGACCAGACGGTTTCGTACGCACGGTTTCCGATGCCGCTATGGCAACCGCGGTTCCGCTTCTACCCGGAAGCGATCACCGTCGATGAGAACGGCCTCGTGCTGCAACTCGGTGCGCAGGTCGCCGC
>DASRYX010000631.1:0-3618 GCA_035686985.1 Planctomycetaceae bacterium
GGTGAATATGGACTCCTCTTCTCCGAGGTCGGCGAGCATACAGTCACTCTGGAAATGACGGCCCGCGTGTTGACGGCCCCCGAAGGCCGCAGTCTGGAACTGCAGGTGCCGACCGTCGGTGTGACCAGTTTTGATCTTGTCGTGCCGGACGCCGATCAGACGATTGAGGTCGAGCCGAAGCTCTTGCAGGAACCCGTGGAAGCCGCGGCCAAAACGACGCGCATCCGCGCAAATCTGGGATCAACGGACAAGATCGCCGCCCGCTGGCATCCGCGCGTCGGCAGCAAGCCGGACATGGAACTCCTCGCGAGCGCCACGAGTGCGACTCTCGTGCAGGTTGAAGACGGCCTGATTCACACCGACGTTTTCTTTAACGTCGAAGTGCTGCGCGGACAGATTGAGCGCCTGCGGGTCGCCGTTCCCAAAGGTCACCGCGTCCTGGACGTCGTGTCGGCGGCCCGCGTGCGGGAATGGAAAGTCGCTGAGGAAGACAATCGCCAGATCATCACCGTGGAACTGGTGAGCCGGCAGGGCGGCAAAGTTCCGCTGGAAGTGCACACCGAACGCGCGGTGGAAACCGAACCCTTTGAAATCGCCGGTCTGGATGGCGAAACCGCAACCGGGATTCACCTGCTGGACGTGCTTCGGGAAAGCGGTCAGATTGCCATCCGCGCGAGTGCCGATCTCACATTGAGCGTCACCAGTCAACAGGGAGTCTCGCGCATCGATGAAGCCGAGGTCGACCAGCGCATTCGGCGACCGGGCGCGGCGTTCTACAAGTTCTATACGCCGCAGGTGAAGCTCACCGCAACCGTGAAGCCGGTCGAACCGCGACTGCTGCTCGATCATCTCGCGATCGCGACTTATACGCAGGATCAGCTCAAACTGGAATCGATCCTCAACTACACCGTCGAACGGACCGGCGTGTTTGAACTCACGCTTGGGCTGCCCGACGACTTCACCATCGAAGCCGTGCGCTGTGACGCACTGAAGCAGTTCGATGTCTCCGCCGATCGCAAGACACTGCGGATCGCGCTGAAAGAACGCAAGCTCGGATCCGTCGGCGTCGTGGTGATTGCGTCACGGCCCCGCGATGCGAACACCGAGACCGCAGACGCGCCCGTTCCGCTGCTGGAACCGCAGGGCGTGGAAATCGAGAACGGCAAGCTGCGGGTCCGCGCTCCCGACTCACTCGATGTGATCACCGACTCCGAGAAGATCGTCGGTCTGCAGCCCGATCCGCAACCGGCCGATAACACGCCGAGCGGTCTGCGGCTGATTTCCGCCTGGACGTTCAATCGTCGTCCCGTGACCCTTCCTGCCCGCACGGTCGCCAAGCCGACACGGTTGACCGCTTCCATTGCCAGCACGCTGGATGTAAAGCAGGGGCAGGTCCAGGTCACCACGCTGATCGATTTCCTGGTGGAATACGCGGGTCTCGACACGTTCCGGTTCTCCGTTCCGGAAGCGGTCGCCGATTCGGTACAGATTGTGGCTGGGGATGGATCGAGTGCTCCCATTCAGCAGAAGAGCCGCGCGGAGCAGGTGATCGATGGGTGGGTCACCTGGACGGTCGTGCTGCAACGCGATGTCGTGGGCAACGTGCCGTTCCGCATCACGTACGACAAGCCCCTTCCCGAAGACAGTGAGGGCAAAGCCCAGACGATTAGCGTTCCGCTGATCCGCATCGCGGATCCGTTTGAAGCGGCCGAAAAAGATGCCCGGCGGCGATCGATCACCGTCGCCCGGATTGCCGGCGAGGCGACCGTGAAGAAGGACCGCGTGTTGTCCGTCTCGTCGACAGCCACCGGTGGTGATGCCGAACCGATCGATGTCCGCGAACTGACCCGTCTGCCGCAGGATGGGCTGGTCGGCTTCCGTTACTTCAAGCAGCCGGTCGACATCGCGCTGACCGTGTCCAAATACGGCATTCAGCAGGTGATCGAGACGGTGGTCTCCAAGCAACTCGTGGAAGTGGTGCTGGATCGTTCCGGCGGCGCGACGTTCCGCGCGCGATTTGTTGCCAAGAGCAGCGAACGCCAGCGACTGCGGCTCGACCTGCCGAAGGGCGCGGAACTGCTCGGGGTGATGGTTGAAGGGAAACCGGTCGCGCTTGAAAACAACACAGACGCCAAGGCCAGCGAGTACTGGAGTGCCTACTACATCAATGTGACCCGGGCGAAATCTTCGGAAGAACCGTTTTCGCTCGCCGTGCTGTATCGACTGCCGCTCAAACCGGCCCCGTTCACCAGCCGGGGCGGTTCCGCGGAGCTGCGGCTCCCGATGCTCGGCGGAGCCAAGGCCGGAGACGACGAAACACCGGCGACGGCGGTGCAACAGCTGCGCGTCGGCGTGTGGGTGCCCGAAGAATACGCACTCGTCGGACAGCCGAAGCATTTCGTGAACGATCACCCGGCAAAGATTCGTCCGCTGTGGCAACGCTTCACACGGACCGATCTTCCCGAGTTGCGACAGTGGATCGGCGACAGCGGCGGCGGTCTCTTCGATTTCCCCGTTGAAGGGCATGCTTATGCCTACAGCAATCTCGGCGGACGCGATCGCATCGAGGTCATGTGGTGGCATCTGCCGTTCTATACGTGGATTGTCAGCGGGGCTTTGGTGTTGATCGCCGTCGTGCTGCGAAACACCAGCTGGGAGAACAAGCTGACGCTGGTACTGCTGGGCGGACTCGTCGCCGCGGTCTATGCCCTGCGCGATCCCGATCTGGTGGCTCACGCGATCGGTGTCGCGAGTTACGGCCTGATTGCCATGACCGCGTTGTGGTTAATCCAGGCGCTCTTCCGACGGACCGATCGCGGCGGGGCGCTGCCGGGTGGTGGAACGCCCCCGAACCCCACCGCGCCGGTGATTCCGCCGCCGGGCGTGTTCGATTCAGTCGTGCTGGGAATGGACAAGCCGTCGTCGGCAACGTGACCTCGTCGCGCTGCCGTCCGGTTTCTTCCATTCGGTTTCCAGCAAGGACGACGTCATGTTTCTCACCCTGATGAATCAACAACATCTTCGATTCGCGCTGTGCAGGCTGGCGATGTTCGCCTGCGTTGTGATTCCGCAAAGCGCCAGCGCGGACGATCCCAGAGTCGATGTCCCTTCGCGAAGGATCTTTGTCCCTGCGGAAGAGCTCGACGTGGTCGTCGAGCGTGACAGGAAAGGCGTGCTTCTTCCGCACGCGGAATTGAAGAAGCTGATCGATCTCGCCGCAAAAAATCCTGCGCTGAAGAACGCGCCGCCTGCAGCGCAACTGGTTTCCAACGCCAACTACGCCGGTCGGATCGTGGGTGATCATCTGGTCTTCACCGTCACGGCAGAGTTGCAGCAGCTCGTGCCGGGCTGGCAGGCATGGACCTTTCCGTTGCAGCGGCTGTCGGTCGAGAAAGCCACGCTCAACGGGGAAGCGGCGTTCATTGGCCGCAAGGACGACGGCGAATTAACGTTGCTCACGTCGACCAAAGGGACGCACACGCTGCAACTCGAGTTGTCGACGGAAATCGTCACGCTGGGGAGCGACCAGGCAATCGCGTTCGCACTGCTGGGGAGTCCTGCGGGCGAGCTGACCCTGACCTTGCCGGCGGGCAAGCGGTTGCTGCTCGATGGCCTGCA
>DASRYX010000632.1:0-4630 GCA_035686985.1 Planctomycetaceae bacterium
GCCCCGATGATCGTGAACGGCTTCAGCTTCATGTTCACCGTGCGGGCACTCATACCCTCACCGAGCACGATGTCGACGCGGAAATCTTCCATCACCGGGTAGATGAATTCCTCGACGTTCGGCCGCAGGCGATGAATTTCATCGATGAACAGCACCGAGCCATAGCTGGCGTTGGTGAGATATGACAGCAGGTCTTTCGGCGCCTCAATCGCCGGGCCGGAGGTGATCTGGCACTCCACGCCCATTTCCCGGGCGAGCGTCATGGCGAGCGTCGTTTTGCCCAGACCGGGCGGACCATCCAGCAGAATATGGCCGAGCGGTTCTTTGCGCTTCAGCGTGGCGTCGAGCAGAATCTGCAGACGGCCGACCACCTTTTTCTGGCCGACAATTTCACTTAACCGCTGCGGGCGCAGTTCATCGTCAAAGCGTTGGTCGTCCGGGTTGAACACCGAACCGAGCGCGACCGGCGGCACATGCGGCGGCTTACCTCCCGCCGCTCCTGGTTCATGTTGAATGACTTTCTCGCGGGCCATCCGTGGATTCCGATGCTCAAAACGCAGACACCCTTGTCCGCGATAACGATGAACGCTGGGCTGACTATTCGGGGACTTCGCCGTGGGACATCTGCACGTAAGCCGTCACCATCACCATATGCACAAACGGGGAGACAAACACACTCCCCACCAACTGCAGGATCGGGCCGATACAGGGGACGATGCTGATTACCCCCAGGGCCATCTGCACGCCGATGACGATGACGCAGAGAAAGAGACTGACCGTCCACGACGGCCCGGTCAGCTTCCACGCTCGGGTGAGACACTGCCAGCGTGACGCGCGGGCTTCGGCCGCCAGATACCAGTACGGCCACAGCCGGACCACCAGCATCAGGCCGGGAAGAATCAGCAGGATAAAACCGAACATCGCGGACACCGCGAAGACCGTTGTCAGCAGGAACGCCGGAAAAAAGTACGGTCCGCCCGAAAAGACGGTCGTGAATTCAGCTTCTTCGTCACGCGCCAGCTTGAGAAACAGTCGGGTGACGCCGATGGTGAAAAAACACGCTGTCATTGCGGCGATGAGGAAGCCAGGAACCAGCAGCATCAGCAGGCCCGGTGAGGGCTCCTGCTTCCGCTGGTCGATTTCAATGACGATCATGACCGCGACAACGGCCAGCGGGATGTAACCAATCAGCGTGAGGATGCTCGCGATCAGGTTGCCGCCGACGCAGTAACCCAGGTTCGCGGTGAAGGTTTCCCACGCCGTGGAAAAGACTTCGCTGAGTTCGATCTCGGCTCCCAATTCATGCCGGACCGGTTCGAGCGGCTCACCGCAGAACTTGCATTTGGTTGCGGTGGCGGAAACCTTCTCGCCGCACATCGGGCACGCGACTTTCCCGCCGGCTTTCCGTCGGGGCGTCGCGGGAAGGCCTTCCTCCTCGTCGTCGGCGAGGGGCATGAGCTCGTCTTCCGTCGCAGCCCCTTCGAGTTGCGGCACGACCAGCATTTCACCGCAGCCGGGGCACTTGGCCTTACGCCCGGCCTTATCATCGGATGTGCTGAGGCTTTTGCCGCAGATCTCGCAATTAAACTGGATGGTCACGGTGCCCGGACTCCGCGCGACGTTAACGGATGTGCAAGAGTTTCAGGCAAACGTAACAGAACCCCGAAAAATCGGAAAGGGTGCGATATCGGAAGCGCCGGTACATCAATGTGCCGGCGGCGGGCTGTCCTGGAAGGCGCGGGCGCGGAAGAGGAAGTCGACGATGTTTCCTTCGTGCGGTTGCAACCAGTTCAGCTGCACCGTCTTCACGCGGCCGACGTTCAGGCGGTCGATGTTGACGGCGTCGAGCAGTTGCTGCTTGAACTTCGGATCTTCGGTAATTGCCGAACAGACGAGTGTGGAACCCATCGCCTGGATCATTTTCGCCTGCGGGCATTCCACAACCGAAGCGAACGGGAACATGTATTCGGTGTTCGCGAGCGGAGCGTCCGGAGCGTTGCAGTGGACGATCGTCGGCCGCAGGTAATCGCAGCGTTCTTTTTCGATGAGCCGGTCACCGTTGCGGTACTTCGCGGTGACTTCCGTCACGCCTGAGCCTTTCAGGCCCTCCTCGATCTGATTGTTCATCGCCGCCGCGACGCCCTTGGTGGTGAACGCCGCGAGCGAAGACTTCGGATCATTCGGCGGTAGCGGGGCGATTGGGCCGAGCTTCTGCGCGATGGCGTCCGCGATTTCTTCAGTATGACGCGAAGCCCACACGCCACTCGCATTGATGCAGCTGCGGCCGCTGTTGGCGAAGATGCTGTCGACCATGATGTCGAGGTAGTCTTCCCACTTGTCGACGAGGTCATCGCCGAGGATCACCTTTGAGAAGCCCGGGCCGTGCGCGGAAATCTTCGGGTTACCATAATGCTGATCAACCGTTTGCTGACCGCCGAAAATCATCGTGCGCGGGCTGTCGGCCATCATCGCGCCGCCGACATCGTGCCCACCGGGATAAATCCCGATCGCTTCGCGCGGCAGTCCGGCCTGATAGAACGCTTCCGCGACCCGGTAAGGCGTCCAGAACTCCTGTGAACCGGGCTTCAGCATCAGGCCGATCTGCATCGGCAAGGCCGGCAACCATAGCGTGTGCACACCGGGTGAGTTATTCGGCAGCACGGCGGACAGCACGGGCGTGTTCGCCTGGAAGCTGACCATCACGCCGCGGCTTTCCTTGCCGTAACCATTGGACAGGATGTCATGCGGCAGGCCGCGCGTCAGGGCATCGATCACTTCGCCCATGTGCGACAGCACGAACGCATTCTTCCGCATATTCGCGGCGCACATGTGCTCGGGTAAACCGGTCGTCGCGGACTGCATGCGGCAAAATTCCGCCGGCGTCAGCGAACCGTTACCGCACGGAAGAGTCGCGTTGAGATACAACTCCGCAGCTTTGGCGCACATCTCGACCAGCTGTGCGATCGAAAACTGTCGCAGTGCATCGCGGGCCTTCTGGGCTTTCTTCAGGTCGAGCTTGACCTGCATGCCCGTGGCCTGATGCAGCTGCGCGAGCTCTTCACCGGTGTCGAAGTGCACAACCGGCTGCTTCTCCATGCTCTCGTAAACCTGGCCCCAGCGGAGAATCGGGATATCGAACATGCGATCGTGGTCCGTGGTTAGTTGTCAGTTGTTAGTGGTTCGTTGTCAGTTGGTCCAGACTTCGAACTTCGCTTCGCATGATTGCGACCGATGGATCTCAAATACGCATTCAATCGCGGTGCAAGCTCGTCCAAGAGCGTCCGAATGACATTGATGTCACCCTGCGACAGGAGTTGTCGCCGGAAGGCACGTCACAGCCAATGCTTTACCTCTTAAAGTGAGCCACGAGCGATGTGAAGAAAACGGCGATGATCTGCATAGGTCCCTCGGCCCGCTCCTTCAGCGATGTTGGCTTCAATGCTATCTGCCGCCAGGATTAGCTGAATTCCGACCGTCGACTGATCGAGTCGACTCCACTCACGGGCGATCCGATAAACCGAGTCGCTCAGTTGTTCCGAGAGTTTATAAACATCGAGTTCTTCAAATTGCGTTCGTGCCATGTTCGGTCGTCTCCAATTGTGCGAGTGCCCCTCTTCACAACTGACAACTGACCATAAACAACTAACCCCCTAATACACGCCAACCGTCGTAGTCTTCGCGAACACATGGAATGGTCGCGTGCCGCTGATGCCGTCCCACGGGTACGGTTCGCACGGCGGTTCGCGTTCGCCTTCGTCGCGTTCCATGAAGCCGGGGATGAACAGCTCCTTCGTGAGCGTGTAGAGCTTCACGCGGCCGGTTTTGCCGTAATCCACAACCTTGTTGTAATCCTCGAATTCGACGACTTCGATCACCGCGCGTGGTTGCGGCGCGTGGTAGGTGATCTTGTAATTGTCGGCTTTATCGAACGGCTTGCTGCAGGCGAGACCCATCAGCGTGTTGCCGTAAGTCGGCGTCATGAAAACGTTCGGCCCGAGCAGTTCTTCACAACAGACGCGGTACCACTGCGGGGAGAATTCTGTCCCACCACCGAAGATCCCCGTAATCCCCGTTTCTTCGATCGTCCGGCCTTCGTTCATCAACCGGCTGGCCAAGGCTTCCAGCAGTTTCGGCGTCATAAAGGCGCACTTGATATCGTGCCCCGCAGACAGAATCGTGATCACCTGATCGATGACGTGCTCTTTATATTCTTCGGCTTCCTTGATTTTGCCCTTTTTGAGCAGTTTCACCACCCAGCGCGGATCGAGATCAACGCAGAAGCAGATGCCGCCGCGATGCTGTGCGAGATGTTCCACCGCGAGCCGCAACCGCCGCGGACCCGACGGGCCGAGCATCAACCAGTTTGAACCCTTCGGGAAATACTTTTCCGGCAGAGTAGCGCTGAAGTTTTCGTAGTCGATCCAGTGATCTTCAACGACCAGACGGCTTTTGGGGATGCCCGTCGTCCCACCAGTTTCGAAGACGTACATCGGCTTGCCGGCAAGCCCCTTGGGCATCCATCGCGTCACTGGGCCGCCACGGAGTTCGTCATCTTCAAACAGCGGGAATTTCTTCAGATCATCAAAGCTGTTGACGTCGGTCAACGGGTTGAAGTTGAACGACTTGGCCT
>DASRYX010000633.1:0-6943 GCA_035686985.1 Planctomycetaceae bacterium
CCTCCGCTCTATACCAAATCTTTCAGCCTGTTGCTCTTTCGCGATCTACGTTTCAGGGAAGCGACAAAGGTGATCACACCGCTCGGTGGATCATTGACCGTCGCACGTGAGATCGTCCCCATGTCACGGCCCCAGACACCCGCCGCTGTCGATTCGCCTCCCGAACTCAATTCGGCGAGCGCGGAGGCGTCCGGCCTTCATGGCCGCGAACATTCGACGCCCACCATGGCCGGATTGTCGCTGACGATGCTCGGCATTGCGCTGTGGGACCTCAATGACCACGCGCAAGATTCGTCGTGGCTGACGATGACCACGGCCTTATACGGCGTCGCGGGACTGGCCCTGAGTGCCTGGCTGTGGAAGCGGAAGCTCTCCCCGGCCGCCGTTCCGCAATTGCTGATGGGAAACTGGTGCGTTCTCTGGCTGAACGCGGTCGTCCGCGCGACTGTGCTTCCCGAGTCCAGCTTCGCCACCCTGGCGGTCTTCGTGCTCGCCGCCGCCGGCTGGTGTGCCCACACCCATCTCTCGTACGGCGGGCTGATGGCCTTCGCCGTGGCCACGACTTTGGGAATGACAAGAAGCTCACCCGCGCACAGCCTGTTGAATGAAGGCAGCTGGCTGTTGCCGCTGGGTGTGCTGTTCGGCTGGCGGATGCTGGCTTACCGCCTCACGACCGCCCGGCAATGGATCGCATTGGAAGAGCACCATCGGCAATCGCGGTCCTCGTTGCAGGGGATGCTGATCTCGCTGCAGGTCAATGAAGAACGCTTTCGGATGTTGAGCGAGACCGTCCCGGTCGGTGTCTTTCAGACCGATGATCAGGGAACCGTCATCTACACGAATACCTCGTGGCGGCGGATTACCGGTACAACATTCCGCGACTCTGCCATTGCCGAGTGGACCCAGTACCTGCATCCCGAAGATCGCCGTTCGATCCGCGAAGCCTGGCTGGCTGCGCTCCGGGCCGGCGACACCTTCGACCGCGAATGCCGGCTCGGCAACGAACCCGGTCATCAGCGGTGGATTAAGATTCATTCGTGTCCGAATTATGCAGATTCCGGGACCACGTTCGTCGGCGTGATTGAAGAAACCACGCAGCGCCGGCTCGATGCCGAGGCCACGCGGCGGCATGCGGAATACCTGCAGGCCGCGCAGCAGAACGAAGCGAAGAATGCGCTGCGTCTGGCCGAAGTCGTTGCGCAGCTGGATGACGCCCGGCGTGAAGCCATTGAGGCGACGCGTGCCAAAAGCGAATTCCTCGCGAACATGAGCCATGAGATCCGCACGCCCATGACCGCCGTGCTCGGTTACACCGACATGCTGATGGAGCAGACGGCGAGTCAACCGGCGCTGCAGGACCAACTGCAGACGATCAAGCGAAACGGCGAATATCTCCTCGAAATCATCAACGATATTCTCGATCTATCGAAGGTCGAGGCAGGCAAGCTCGAGATCGAGCAGGTTCGCTGCTCGCCGCGGCAGATCATTGGCGATGTCATCTCGCTGATGCAGGTCCGGGCCAAAGCCAAAGGCCTGAAGCTGTCGAAGGTGATCGACGGACCGTTCCCGCAGACCATGGATACCGATCCGACGCGCCTGCGACAGATCATGCTGAACCTGATCAGCAATTCGCTCAAGTTCACGTCCTCGGGGAGTGTGACCGTTCGCATGGGTTACGAGGGCTCGACCGAGTCGGCCAATGGAGTCGGGCGGATCCGCCTCTCGGTGGAAGACACCGGCCTGGGCATGACCACGGAACAGGTGGCCAAGCTCTTCCGGCCCTTCACTCAAGCTGACCAGACCACCACACGCCAGTTTGGTGGGACGGGACTCGGACTGACCATCTGCAAGCGCTTCGCCGAGATGATGGGGGGCGACATTCTTGTCGAAAGCACGTCAGGCAATGGCAGCACCTTCACGGTGACCTTGCCCGCTCATGCTGCAGCGAACATCGTCTCGATTGTTGAATCTGCCGACATGCCGGCGCCAGCGTTTCTGCCGACGGGGGCAGCCACGGCTTCCTCTTCAACATCCGTGACGGAGTCGATTCAGGTTCCTTGCCGGGTTCTTGTCGCCGAAGATGGGGCTGATAATCAGCGGTTGATTCAGTTCATTCTGAAGAAAGCCGGCGCGACGGTTCAGGTCGTGGAGAATGGACAACTCGCCGTGGACGCGGTCGAGGCCGCAATCACCGAGAACCGGCCGTTCGACCTGGTGCTGATGGATATGTCGATGCCGGTGATGGACGGTTACAGCGCCACCCGCGAGCTGCGCCAACGCGGTCATCACTTGCCCATCATCGCTCTGACCGCTCACGCCATGAGCAGTGATCGCGACAAGTGTCTCGCCGCGGGCTGCAATGATTACACGACCAAGCCATTGAACCGGACCGTGCTGCTGGAAGTCATCCGTCGGCACATCGGATCGGATTCATCCGACGTGTCGACGCCGTCCGAAGTCATCGCCGATCGCGGTTGATTCAGCGCGTTGGCGTCAGCCGTCCGCTCAATTCGCCGCGATGAAATCGCTCTTGTTCCTTCCCGTTCTGCATGCCGTCCCCTAAACTTGATGTTTGGCGGCAAAGTGATGGGATGGAAGGGACTGCATGGCCCGGCGGTGGGTTGGTGAACTGAAAGACAACGATCTCGTCGACGAAGTGTACTTCGTAGCGGAGCGGCAGCTGCGGGCCAATCGCAACGCGGCGCTCTATCTCTCGATCGATCTCCGTGACCGCACGGGCGTCATCAACGCCCGGTTGTGGAACGTGACCGAAGAATTCTGCGAACCGATTCAAGCGGGAACCTACGTCCGCGTGCGGGGCAAGGTGCAGGTGTTTCAGGGTGCCCTGCAGCTGATCCTGTCACACGTGACACCGACGCCGCATGAGGGGCTCGATGTCACCGAGTTCGAGCAGGGTCCCGCGCAGAATGTCGTCGAACTGCTGGCCGAGCTGCGCCAGGTTGTGGCGACCGTGACCGATCCCTCAATCGCCGCCGTGCTGCAGGCGTTTCTCGCCGATTCCGATATCATCAGCGGATTGGGCGAAATCCCCGCGGGGGTGAAAGCACACCATGCGTACCGCGGCGGCCTCCTGGAACACATGGTCTCGCTGATGCGGGTGGCGCAGAAGATCTGCGAAGTCTATGCCACGCTGCGTCGCGACCTGCTCATCGCCGGGGTGTTTCTGCACGACATCGGCAAGCTGCGGGAACTGAGCACCGAAGCCGGCCTCAGCTATACCGACGAAGGCCAGCTCCTCGGGCATCTCGTCATCGGCGTCGAAATGCTGACGGAAAAGATTCAGATCGTGGAAGATCAAACCGGCATGGCGTTCCCCACAGAACTGACCTTGCGGTTGAAGCATCTGATTCTCAGCCATCACGGCCATTACGAGTTCGGCAGCCCGCGATTGCCGATGACGCCCGAAGCCATGGCGCTGCATCTCATCGACAACCTCGACGCGAAGGTCCACGAGTTCACGCAGGCCATCACCTCCGACCCGAACGCCGGTTCCCACTGGACGCTGTTCCAGCCGCGATTGGAACGAAAGTTGTTCAAGGGGAGCCCGTAGGTGATGGGTGACAGGTTGCCGGTGGCAGGCAGATCGAATTGGCACACAACAACCTCGTTCTCGTCCTATCACCAACCACCTATCACCAACCACCTATCACCCGACACCTGGTTCACCATGCCTGATTTTCTCTCGCCCTTGCGGGCTTATTTTGCTCATCCCGACGTGCAGCCCGTGCGTCTGAAAGATCTCGCCAAGCTGTTGCGTGTGAAGCAGTCGCAAGCCGCTCCGTTCAAAGCGGCGATTCAACAGATGATCGACGCGGGGGAACTGCAGGCGAAAAGCGGGATCCTCTCCAAACGGGGCGAGCCCGACACGATTGAAGGCACGATTCGCCGGACCTCCAGCGGCGCGGGTTATTTCCGCCCGACGATTGTGACCGCAGAGGATGTGCAGACCGAAGCGGTGTATGTCGCGCCACATCATCTCGGCGGCGCGATGACCGGCGACACCGTGCGGATTCGGATCCTGCGTCGACAGCGCAGCGAGGGCCAGCTCACCGGCCGCGTGATGGAAATCACCAAGCGTGCCAAGACCACGTTCGTGGGTGTCTATCACGAACAGCACAAGCGTGGATTTGTCACACTCGACGGGGCCATTCTCGATGCCCCGGTGTCGGTGGGGGATCCCGGAGCCAAGGGGGCGAAGCCGAACGACAAAGTCGTCATCGAAATGCTGCGTTACCCGTCTGACGGTGAGATGGCCGAGGGTGTGATTACGCAGGTCCTCGGTCCGCGAGGCGCACCCGGTGTCGATTGCCTGTCGATCATCCATGAATTCAACCTGCCGGACGAATTCCCGGAAACGGTGCTGGAAGACGCCCGCGCGCAGGCCCGCCGGTTCAATGAACATGATCTCGGTGACCGCGTCGATCTCACGCGGGAAACGATCGTGACCATCGATCCCGTCGACGCGCGTGATTTCGATGACGCCATCTCACTGGAAAAGAATCCCGACGGCAGCTGGCGGCTCGGCGTGCACATCGCCGATGTCGCGTTCTTCGTCCAGCCGGGATCGCCACTGGATCTTGAGGCGCAGAACCGCGGCAACAGTGTCTACCTGCCGGACCGCGTGCTGCCGATGTTGCCCGAAATCCTGTCCAACGCGCTGGCGAGCCTGCAGCAGGATCACGTGCGGTTCACCAAAACCGCGTTCATTGAGTTCACGCCCGACGGCATCCCCACGCATACCGAACTTGCCAACACCGCGATCAAGGTGACCCGCCGGTTTGCCTATGAAGAAGTCATGCCGATTATCGCGGAGCCGGACGCCTACCGCGGCAAGATCAGCGAAAAGGTGCTCGATCTGCTGATCCGCATGCACGAACTGGCAATGATTCTGCGCAAACGCCGCTTCGATCGCGGCGCACTGGATCTTTCGCTGCCCGAAGTGAAGATCGACTTCGACAACGAGAATCATGTCCGCGGCGCGCACACCGCGGCTCATGACGAAAGTCACGAGATCATCGAAGAGTTCATGCTCGCCGCGAACATTGCCGTGGCGACGCAGATCTCGCTGAAAGGCTTTCCGTACCTCAGTCGCACGCATGCGGCTCCGGATGAGAAGAAGCTCCGCATGCTGGGCGAGTTTCTGCAATCCATGGGACACGACGTCAAGCCGTGGGCCGGCCGCGCTGAGATTCAGAAAGTCCTCAATGCCGTGCGCGGTACCCCCGTCGAGTACGCCGTCAGTTATGCCACGCTGCGGAGTCTCAAGCAGGCCGAATACAGCCCGCAGCCGATCGGCCACTTCGCGCTAAATGAGCCGAACTACTGCCATTTCACCAGTCCGATCCGCCGCTATCCCGACCTGACGATTCATCGCCTGGTCGACGAACTTGTTCAGCGACATCGTAAGCCGAAGATTCCGTCCGAGACCGAGCTCGCGAAGATCGGCGAACAATGTTCGATGACTGAGCGCCGGGCCGAGTCCGCCGAGCGCGAATTGATCAAGGTGAAACTGCAATTGTTCCTCAAGGACAAGATCGGCTGGAAGCAGCACGCGATGATCACCGGCGTCGAGCGCTTCGGGCTGTTCTGCCAGGGGATCGAACTCCCGGCGGAAGGGCTTGTGCACATCAAGCGTCTGCCTGATGACCAGTACGATTACGAAGGCAAGTCGCACACGCTGATCGGGCGGCGTAGCGGAACGGTTTACCGTCTGGGTGATCGCGTGATGGTCGAGGTCGCCGCGGTGGACCTGCACAAGCGGCTGCTGGAGTATAAGCTGGTCGTCGATCAGAAGCCGCCGCGGCCGGCGAAGTCACGGCACCCCAGCTATCCGAAGAAACCACGCCGACGATGAAACCCGGCCGTGTGATGGAATTGCGCTCTCATGTGGAATGATATTGCTCAGACGTTGTTGTCGGAGTTCTCCGATCTGTCGCAGCCAACGGAGATCGTCCGGGTCACGTTGCGGCTCATGGTCGCCGCAGTGCTCGGCGGCGTCCTCGGCTTTGAGCGCGAGCATCACGGCAAATCCGCCGGGATGCGGACGCACATGCTGGTGGCCATGGGCGCGGCACTGTTCGTCTGGATCCCCCAGCAGCGTGGATTGTCGGAGGGTGAGCTCGGCCGCGTGCTGCAGGGACTGATCGCGGGTGTTGGTTTCCTCGGTGCGGGCACGATCGTGAAGAATACCAGCGAGGAACATGTTCATGGGCTGACCACCGCGGCGGGGATCTGGATGACCGCCGCCATCGGTGTCGCCGCGGGGTTGGGGCGTGAGTCGACTGCGATTCTCAGCACAATTCTTGCGCTGATCGTGCTGTCGACGATCCCGAAGATCTCGAAGTCCAGCACCTGAGCTGCGTCGGGTGGCAGGGGCGCACCGCGAAAGCGGAAGCCCCTGAAACCAGCGCGAGTGACACGGGGGCTTCCTGCGGTGCGCCCCCGCCACCCACCGGAGTTCGACTCAGGCGCTGCGTGCGAGCGGCAGCGTCGACACACTCGGCAGCATCACGGTCGCGGGTGCAGAGTCGTAGTGCGTCACCTCACCCCGGGGAGCGTTGTGGACGAGATCAAACGTCGCCTGCGTGACTTCGACGAGTTCATCAAACGCGATCGGTGACGGGCCGCCGGTCTTGATGGCGTTCACAAACGCGGCCGCTTCCGCGCGGTGGCCTTTGTCCTGCTTCCATAGGCCCATCTTCTTGAAGCCCGGCCAGCCGAAGCCGCGAAGCTGCAGGAAATTGTCTAGCTGCAGCACGCGTCCGGCACAGAAGACTTCGAGCCGTTCCTTGCTGAAGCTGCGGTGTCCGTTGCCGAGGTAATGGATGCTGCCGAAGCTGCCATCGGCAAACCGCAGCGTGCACACCAGCTTGTCTTCCGAAATGGTAACCGACGGGTTGTCGCCCATCTGCAGCGATTGAGC
>DASRYX010000634.1:0-2227 GCA_035686985.1 Planctomycetaceae bacterium
CATCGACGTCCTTCAATCGAGGCCCGATCGCCGTCAGCGCTTCGGATCGCAACAGCGGGGGCGTGCGGTCATTGTCAGCGAGGGGCGCAATTGCGGCATCGAAATCGGGTAGTTCGCGGCGCTGGATGATCCGCAGCGCGACCAGTTGATGTTGCGGGTCACCGTTGACCAGTGCGTGTTGCAGCAGCGGTGACCACAGCGCGGGCCATGTGGCGACATCCGCCCGTTGCAGCACTTCCCACAACAACGTCTCCACACCGCTTGCGGTTTCGCGCCCTGTCAACAGTTCCGCGATCAGCTTCTGCACTTCGGGATCACCCGCCTGCGACACCAGCAGCGTGCGGATCGCGTTCGCCTTGTCGTCGGCGAGGTCTTTTTCGCCCAGCCATACGCGGATGGTGCCGAGCGCTTCCTTTGCCCACCCCGGATGCCGCGCCAGCACCTCCAGCACCGTCTTCTGCAACGTCGGATCCTCCGTCGCCAACAACGGCGTCACCATCGCCGCGGTGAGCGGAGAGTCGTCCATCTGATCCAGCGCGATGAGGGCCGAACGTCTTGCGAATGGCGATCCCTCAACAATGCTCTGGATACACCATTTCTCGCTACGACTGCGCTGCAAAAAAACGATGAACGCATGCTCTGACAGTCGATCGTAACCCAAGCCCTCAAGACGGGCACAGATAGTGCTGTTAAAAATGTCTGCCGATACGTTTGGTGCACTTCTTTGGCCGATGAGAGGCTGGCTGGCAAGTTCGAGGAATGAGCGAAGTGCGGCATGGTCAGCGTTACTCAAGAGGATAGCTACAGGTCGAATGAATTCGTCAGGGAGTCGTCTTGCGAATCCTTGATCAGTCAGCACACGCCAAAGAATAGGTGTGGAAGTAATATCGCCCACGGTCAGTTGTCTAAATCGAACTGGATCTAAAGTTTTCTCCATGTTTGCACGGCCGATGGCTACCGCTAACTGCGCTCGTTGAGTCACGGTTGCACTTTGAATCGCTTGTATGTCACTAGCGGTCAGTTGCTTCAATCCTTCTCCAGGTGGAAGTCGATCAATCCTGTCGAAAATTCGGCCAAGCCTCTCGACTGCTGCTTCCCGCACCGCAGGACGCCGGTCATCGAGATGTTTGATGAGTTCCGCGGGCCCGGCGTCGGCTAAGCGCAAACGGAGGCCGCGCGGGTCGTCGATTTTCTCACCGTCGGTTTTGCGGATGCGGTAAATTGCTCCCGTCATTTCGGGCTTCGCGACGCGGCTGGTCGGGCAGCCGTTGAGGAACCACGCGCCGGTGTCGACCACCAGCAGGGAACCGTCGGCGTCTTCCAGCACGTCGGTGGGATGAAAGTCACCGTCGGGGCAGGTCAGGAATTCCATTGGCTCGGCGGCGAAGGTGGAGCCGCTGCGTTTCAGCGCGATCCGTTTCACCTTGTGTGTGTTGAACTCGGTGACGAAGAGCTGGTCTTTGTACTCCGGGCCAAAGTGGGTGCCGCGGTAGCGCATCAGGCCGGAGAGGGCGACGTGGCCCATGTCGACGATGGGGCCGAGCAATCCGCCGGTCCACTTGAACTCGCTGATGCAGTCCTGCTGGTCTTCGCGGGGGTAGACGCCCCCTTCGACCCAGTGCATCAGGCAATCGCCCCGGTTGGGATAGAGAATGTTGACGGTGCCAAGCACTTCGCCTTCTTCGGTGAACTCAATCTCGACGGGGTTATCGAAGCCGCCGCCGCAATGAACGCGGACATCGCTGCCATCCAAACGGCAGGAATAAATCCGAGCCGCCTTCCCCTTGGAGTATGTTTTTCCCTCTTTGTCCTTGAACTCGTGGCCGTGGCGACCCTGAGCGATATAGAGCCGCCCGGTTGGTGAGAGAAACGGGCCGTGGGTGTCGCACGCATTGCCGTTGAAGCCGAAGCCGGTGAGGATCTCCTCGCGCTGATCGGCCTTACCGTCGCCGTCGGTATCGGTGAACTTCCAGATGCTCGGCGGACACGCACAGTAGACGCTGTCACGGTACCACAGCATGCCCTGCGGCAAGGTGATGTCGTCCACAAACCGCGTGGACTTATCGAAGACGCCATCGTTGTTCGTGTCTTCCAGGCACGTGATCCAGTGCGGTTTCTTCTCAAGCATCTGCGCCCGATTGAGATTTTCCCCAGAGGACTCGCCGACGTAGAGCCGGCCGACGTCATCGAAGTGGGCAAAGATGGGTCGCTGAATCTGCGGAAAGGC
>DASRYX010000635.1:0-6780 GCA_035686985.1 Planctomycetaceae bacterium
ATGATGGTCCGTGGGATGAGCTTGCTGCGTTGCTGGTCGAACTGCGCACGCAGCCTGAGCAGCTGCAAGCTCTGGGCAGCGAAATTCTCGAACTCGGGCAGCGACTCCCCGCGGAGATCGACATCGGTCTGGACGCGATCGATCCGCAAGCGACCGCGGCGTTGCTCGACGATGTCGAAGCGCTGCTGTGGAATCGCCTCACCCCCGCCGAGGACGAAGGATGAAATTCGTCACGCTGCGGCTGCAGGCGTTCGGTCCGTTCGAGAATGTGTCGCTGGATCTGCACCGTCCGGGCCTGCATCTGATTTACGGTCCGAATGAAGCGGGAAAGTCGTCGGCGTTGCGGGCGATGCGGCAGACCCTCTACGGCATGGACCGGCAGAGCCGCGATGCGTTCCGTCATCCCACCAACGCGCTGCGGTTGGGCGCGTTGCTGCAACGGGAAGACGGCCGCACGCTGGAATTCCTGCGGCGCAAAGCGGACAAGAATTCGCTGCGCCAGGCAGATGATCAGGGAGCGCTCGCGGAAGATGTCCTCGACGACTGGCTCGCGGGGATTGACGAAGAAAAGTTCGAAATGATGTTCGGTATCGATCACGCGCAACTTCGCGCGGGTGGTGCCGAGATTGTCCGCGGGCAGGGTAAGCTCGCCGAGACCTTGTTCGCCGCGGCCGGTGGCGTCGTGCATCTGCAGAAGATTCAGGCGGACCTCGGCAAGGGTTACAAGGCCCTCTACACGTCGGGCGGTCGCAATCAGGTGATTCCTAAGAAGCGTGGCGAGCTGGATGCCGCGCGGAAGACGCTGACTGAACTGCAACTCCCCAGCGAGACCTGGCGGCGACAACGTGACGAATTGAGCGAGAAGGAGTCACGTCGCGCTGCATTGCATTCGCAGTGGCTCGCACAGAAGCAGGCCCACACGCGGCTGGATCGATGTCTCGCCGCGATGCCGATCCTGGCCCGCTGGAAACAGGCACGGCTGGAACTCGACGCGTTACCGGTAACGCCGTCGCTTCCTGTCGATTGCCGCACGACGTACGAAGATCATGTCCAGAAGTGTGAGTTGCAGCGACAACTGGCCGCGACCGCACAGGCCACAATCGAGAAGCTGACCGGTGAGGTCGCGCTGTCGCCCGCGGACGAGATCATCCTGCGCGAAGACGAGGCCATCGAACAGCTCAACAAACGGCATGGTGCGCACAAAAAAGCGCAGCAGGATCGCGCCGGACTTGTCGATCAGCTCGAAGCCGCGCGGGCGGCGATTCAACAACAGTCGCGAGTCTGGAAGGATGCCGATCTGACGTTGTCCCCCGATCGCAAAGTCCGCCTGCAGGAACTCGGCGCGGAACAACAGGCGCGATCGCAGCAGTGCACTGATCGTCTTGCCGAAAGGCAACGCTGGGAACAACGCCTCTCTGAGCTGCGCTCACGCGGCGAAACGCTTCCCGAACCGATCGACACCGCGCTGCTGCGAAAAATCGTTGAGCGCGTGCGTCACCACGGTGATCTTGCCGCGCAGATCGATGAACTGACGGCGAACGACACTGCGACAATGTCAGCACTCACGGCACGCTTGCAGCGTCTGCGCTTCTGGCAGGGATCGCTCGATGACTTCGTGAAAATGGCCGTCCCCGGTGAGGAAACCATCGACCGGTTTGGCGAGGAGTTTCAACAACTCGCCGCGGCGAAACAGAACGAGCTGCGGCGGCAGAAAGAGATTGCCGCTGAACTGGCCCGGATCGAGGAGCAATTGCAGCGGCTCGAATTGCAGGGCACGGTGCCGACGGAGGATGATCTGCTCGCCGCCAGGGCCGCGCGCGACGAACAATGGCGCCGCATCGAAACCGCTCTGGAAGCAGGAAAAATTCCGCCCGGTACCGAGCGCGTGACCTACAGCGTGAAAGTCCGCCAAGCGGACGAATGGGCGGACCGCTTACGTTCGGCAGCCGATCGCGTCGCACAGAAAGCGGGCCTGTTACTCGACCGAACGCAAGCCGCCCAAAAAGTCACGGAATGCGAGCGAACTCTGAGCGAACTGGAACAACAACTCGCAAAGAAACAGCAGACGTGGCAACGCGAATGGACGGGTTTATCGCAACCCGCGGGAACGCCATCGGAGATGCAGCGCTGGCGGCAGGAACACACTGCACTCATTGAAGACTGGAACGAATCTCGCGCCCAGCAGTCCCGGTGTGAGGAACTCGAACAGCTCACCGTCCGTCTGACGAAGGAACTCGACAGTGCGCTCGGTGTCGAGCGGGCATCACCCACGTTAGCCTTCGCGCTGACGCAGGCGGAACTTCGGCTCACCGATAACGAACGGCAGCGCCAGGAACACGAGCAACATCGCGCGGCGATCGCGCACGCCGAGAACGAACTGAAAACATCGTCGCATCAGGCCGGAGCCGCGGAACAGGCCTGGCAGGAATGGCGGTCGCAATGGGCTGACGCCGTAGCGCCGCTCGGCCTGACCGCCGAGTGTTCCGCCGCCGAGGCGTTCGCAATCGTCGAAGCTTGGGACGCCATCACGCAACAGCAGCAGCACGCCGATCAGTTCGCACGGCGGATCGCCTCCATTGATCGCGACGCCGCGCAATTCTCGGCCGATTTAGGCGCGTTAGTCGAGCGCATCTGCCCGGAGGAATCCGAGCGCGGCGTCGATGCCCGCATGGCGGTGCTCCTGCAGCGTCTTGAAGCCGCCCGCACGATTCATGATCAACAGCAGGCCCTCCAGAAGGAACTGAAACGGCAGCGTCAACTCTTCGACACGGCCCATCGTGCACAACTCACGCATGAAGCCGCGCTCGATGCCCTGTGCCAGTTCGCGGGAACCACACGCGCGGAACTCGGGACCGTGATCCATCAGGCTGAGCGCCGCCGCGACCTCGACGAACGGATTCGCACGCTGGAAGATCAGCTCGCGCCGTTATCGGGCGGCGTGCCGTTGGACGAATTTGCGGCGACCGTTGAAGCGATGGACGCCGATGCGGCGGAGGGTGCGTTGGCAGTCGCCGCGCGAGAACAGACCGCGACGGAAACCGCGCTGTCGGAACTCGATCAGGCGATCGGCACCGCCCGCGCCGCACTGCAGGCGATGCAGGGAACCAGCACCGCCGCGGACCAGGCGGAAACGTGTCAACTACTGCTCACCGACCTGCAGGAAGCCGCCCGTGAGTACACCGTCCTGCGACTCGCCGCCGCGGTGCTGCAGCGGGGCATCGAGCGCTACCGCGACCGTCATCAGGGACCGCTGCTCTCGCGAGCGAGTCATCTCTTTTCACAACTTACGTGCGAATCATTCAGCGGTCTGAAATCGGATCTGCGCGACAAAGGCGAAATGATTGTCGGTGTACGGGCGAATGGCCGGGAGACCATTGACGTCACCGAAATGAGCGACGGCACCTGCGATCAGATGTATCTCGCGCTGCGGCTCGCGGGTCTGGAAGCCTGGCTCGATCATCATGAACCGCTGCCGTTCATCGTGGATGATGTGCTGCTGCACTTCGACGATGATCGTTCCACCGCCGCACTGCGCGTGCTGGCGGAGTTCTCCCGTCGCACGCAGGTGCTGTTCTTCACGCATCATGACCGTCTGCGCGAACTCGCCGAACGGCATCTGCCCGCGGAATTGTTGACGGTGCATCGCCTCGCGGGATAACCGTAGGGTCCGCTATGCGGACCATTCGCCATCACTCGCCGTGATGGTCCGCACAGCGGACCCTACAAGAGGCGATCACGCGGCGAGCTTGGATCTTGCCGCGGTCTCGACAGCGTGCGTCAGGACTTCGCGGCGCGGTTTCCACATCAGCACCAGCGAGGTGACCACTTCCCCGGCCATCCAGACGGCGCGCAGGAGCCACGCGGCGAGAAACGCTTGCGTCGCGGTGATCGCCGGCTGTGATTGCAGGACCTCGGTCTGAAGCATCTCGCGCACGCCCAGTCCACCGGGGGCAATGAGGACGACGAATCCGCCGACGGTGCTGAGTGTCGTCGCCGACATCCACACGCCGAAGTCATGCAGCGTGAACGATCCCGCGCCGAGGGCTTTCATGACACAGCCGAGACTCAGCGAGAACAACACCCAGCCGAACGAAACCGTGACCAGCCCTTCAAACAACATCTGCGTGGAGATGCTCACCGGCGGCGCACCGGCCTGCAGATCGCGCGGGGCCATCTTCGCCGCGAGCATGGTGAAAACGCGCGACAGCACCGGCAACGCGGCGAGTGTTCCGAGAACCACGATCGTCGGCAGCAGGAACACCTGCGTGCGCAGCGGCTGCAACCAGGACGGCACGCTTTCCCACATGGTCGCGCTCGTGGCGAACGGGGCCAGCGCGACGGCAATCGCGGCCCCGGCGCCCATCGTGGTCAGCGTTTCATACACGGCGGTGATCCCCGCGACACCGGGATGCACGCCCACTTGTTTCATCATGCCGGCACGAATGACGAGCACCGCCGCCTTGCCCGGCACATACTTTCCGAGATGACCGAAGTAGTACGCGCGAATGGCGTCATACCACGGCGCGTTTTGTCCACAGCCGCGGAGCATCGCCTGCCAGAAGACCACCGCGGGCAACCAGCCGATGGAGTACAACAACAGTGCTGGCACGAGCCACGGCCACTCGATCTGAAACGCGCCCGCCGGGGCGTCGCGGAACAGTTCCACCGCGCGACGGCCGATGAACACCATCACCACGGCGAACGCCGTCCATTTGATCAACGGGAACAGCCAGCGATTTTTCGGTGGCGGAGTGGTCATCGGGAGCGTGTCATTCATCGAAGGCAACCTGGGCTCGGCGTCGGAAAACACCGGGTTTTACACCAGACCGGTCACTTTCGGGAATGGGGGTTTTTGTGGGCGAACACGCTTGGCTCGTCGCTATGCGGTTTCGCGCTGCGTGATCCAAAACCCGCGGGACGCGAAACCGCAAGCGGCGAAAATCACTCCGGACTGCGCCAGTGGTGACCCGACGACGCCATCAGCGATTCCGCGCCAGCCGGACCCCACGTCCCCGCGGCATAGGGCTGCGGCTTCGTCTGATTCTGTTCCCAGAAATCGAGCACCGGGGTGACGAACGCCCACGCGGCTTCGAGTTCATCGCTGCGCATGAACAGCGTCGAATCGCCGCGCAGCACGTCGAGCAGCAGCCGCTCGTAGGCCTCGGGCAGCTTCTGGCGAAACGTGTCGTAGCTGAAATCCATCGTGACCGGATGAATCTGGTACTGCATCCCCGGCCGCTTTGTGGAGAACGACAGCGAAATCGATTCGCTCGGCTGGATGCGGAACACCAGCGTGTTCGGCCGTTGTCCCACGAGATCGCAAATGTCCCCTTCGCATTCCACCGTGCTGAACAGATTCAGCGGCGGCAGCTTGAACTGGATCGCGATTTCGGTCACGCGCGTCGGCATCCGCTTGCCGGTGCGCAGATAGAAGGGCACGCCCGCCCAGCGCCAGTTGTCGATATGGACCTTCATTGCCACGAAGGTTTCCGTGCGCGAGTCTGGCGGGATGCGGTCTTCTCCCAGGTACCCTGGCACGTCTTCGCCCTTGATCTCCGCGGCGGTGTACTGCCCCGGCACGGCCCACCGTTCGATCTTCGACTTGTGTCCCGGCGCGAGGGCTTTCAGCACCTGCACTTTTTCGGCGTGAATGTCATCGGCATCGAATCGCGCCGGCGGATCCATCGCGATCAGGCTGAGCAACTGCAGCACATGGTTCTGCATCACATCGCGCATTGCTCCGGCGGTGTCGTAGAAGCCGCCGCGGCCGCGTTCCATCCCCTGCGATTCGGCCACCGTGATCTGCACCTGCTCGACGTGATTGCGATTGAGCAATGGTTCGAAGATCGCGTTGCCGAACCGGAAGAGGAGAATATTCTGAACGGTGTCTTTGCCGAGATAATGATCGATGCGGTAGATCTGATCTTCGCGTAAGCGCCGTCGAAGTTTGTTGTTGAGTTCTTTCGCGCTGGCCAGATCGGTGCCGAACGGCTTCTCGAAGACGACCCGCAGCCAGTCCTGTGACCCGCGGCCGGGGATGAGCTTCGCGGCGTGGAGATGTTCCACCGCCGGGAGAAACAGATCGGGCGAGGTCGCCATGTAGATGATGCGTTTGCCTTTGGTTCCAGACTTCGTTTCGAGCTCGTCCAGCCGGGCGTCGAGCGCCGGGTAGCCTTCCGCCTGATCGATATCCAGCGTGTGATAGAACAGCCGTTGCGAAAACTTTGCCCACCGTTCCGGCGTGACGAGTCCCGACCGCACCTGCGATTTGACGGCTTCGTAGATCTCGTCGCGGAATGATTGATCCGACTTGTCCCGTCGCGCGACACCGACGATCGGGGCGTCATCGGTGAGATAACCGTAGTGCCAGAGATCGAAGAGCGCGGGCATCAGCTTGCGCGCAGTGAGATCGCCGGACGCGCCGAAGATGATGATCGTCGCCGCGCGCGGGGCTACCGGGCTGGCGCTGGTCGAGGCATCAAACGACGTGACGGTTGTGGTCGCGGGTTCAGTCATCAATCAAAGCTTTCATGAAGGCAACAGACGGTGACAGTATCCGTCGATCCGTCGCAGTGCGCCAAGTCCTCTCGCCACAATCGGCAGATTCTGCTAGAAGCCACGCAAAGCGCGCCCACGAACCCGGTTCCCTCTCCCTGAGGGAGAGGGCCAGGGTGAGGGGGCCACGAGGATGAAAATGATGTGGCAGACATCGGGCAAACTGCTGTTAACGCTCTCCGTCTTCGCTGTCGGCACGGGACTGGGCATCGGCGTGCGCCAGGG
>DASRYX010000636.1:0-3486 GCA_035686985.1 Planctomycetaceae bacterium
CTTGACGACCGTGCGCTGGGGCCTGGCGAAGCTTCTTGGAGATCCCGGCGACTCGCATTCGCGAATTGAGGTTTTTCAACAACATGAAGCCGGACGACTCGAAGAGGCGCGGCAGACGCGTCGATGGGTCGATGAAGTGGCCGGAGCCAGGGCGCTGTTGGGTGGTGACTTCAATGCCACGCCGCAATGCAAGCTGTATGACTCCAACTGGCGTGACTTCCACAACACGTTTGAAGAAGCGGGCATCGGTTACGGTTACACGGCGCGGTGCGATGATCCGGCATACTGGCCTGCGAACACGCCGTGGGTTCGCATCGATCACATCGTGCACGGATCGGAGTGGAGGTGCGTTCGCACCGGTCGCGGGCAGACTGCGGGATCCGATCATCGCTTCATTTGGGCCGATGTGGTGCGCGTGTCGAGTGAGTAACCCGCGACTGCCATTCGGCTAAATACTTTCGAAGGCACTTCCTTCATCGCGGCGTTCTGCAACGCGGGTGCGGCAACTTGCGGAATCTGGAAGAGGAACGTCTTGACCCGCTGCAGCGGCGCGAGACACTCCAAAAATCACAATCGGTCAAAGCGGCCGCGCTCATCACCAGTTGAAGATCGGTTGTGAAGAAGGAGGCGTCTGCTTCTTTCGATGATGAATGGCGCTCGGATGCCCATTCATCGAAACGGCCACTTGAGTCTTGCGGTGCTGGATCTTGCACGACGTTGGCGGGGCATTGCTCCGGATGACGCGTGCGTGATTGCACCAGCTCAACCGGAGTCTCCTTTCTGCACATGGGAGCCCCTGTCTGTGGCGAAGCTCCACCTTTGAATGATCGCCAGTTGAAACGATGAGTACTGATGCACTTGCCGCAGGATTTCAGCGGCACCATTCACCGGAACGGATTGCAGGCCGATTTGGCCGCCTTCCGCTGGTCGACCGGTTACATGCCGAATCCGTCGCCAGGAGCGGCGCGATCGTCAGTTCGGCGCCTTCCATCTCCCGACGACTCGCGAACCGCTCGGTGATGCAGTCCATCCTGACCTCGTTGCCGCTGGCGATCACCGATTTCGGAGTGCTCTGGGTCATCCTGTTCGCATCGACATCGCTCGTTGAACGAGCCTTCGATCTCCCCACCACCTTCATCACCCGTTACACGTCGTTGCTCGCGTCGTTGGTGCTGGTCCCTGCCGCTGCTCTGGCGGGGCTTTACCCCGCCCTCGGAATCAGCCCGTTCGTGGAATTCCGACAGTTGGTGTCGGCGGTTGCTCTCGCTCTCACGATCTTCACAGGCATTGAAGTTCTGCGACTCGAATCGAATTGGGAATATGCATTCGTCTGCTCCGCGATCGCCTTTCTGATCGCGATCCCGGTCGTTCCGACGGCGCGGTACTTCATCCGGCTTGTCTGCAGTCAGTTCTCCTGGTGGGGCGAGCGGATCCTGATCCTTTCGGAGAAGAGCTACGGCCGGGAGACGTTTGATCGCCTGAGGCGGATCCCCGAACGCGGCTTTCGGCCGGTGGGCCTGTTGCTGTGGCCGGAGGAACAGTGGGATGCGGAGGACAATCCGCCAGGTTGCGACATCCAGGTTTTCGACGCGCGGCGCGCCATCCAGGTCGCGGAACAACTCAAAGCGTCGTGGGTGCTGATCAACCCGGTCGAGAGCACCGAGCATTCCGCGGCGACGAAATCCATCGTCGAAGACTCGATCGGCGCGATCCCGAATCGCATTGTGCTGAGCGCCGGGCAGCTTGATCTCGGAGTATGGGATCAATCGCAGACCATTGGAACGGCCTGTGGCATCCGCGTCGCGGGGCCTCATCGCAGCACGTTTTCCTGGTTTATGAAGCGGCAACTGGACATCTTCCTCACCGTCGTCGGCGGGTTGATGATCGCGCCGCTCGTCGGCTTGATCTCCATTGCCATCAAGGCAACTTCGCCCGGGCCGGTGTTCTACTCGCAGCCGCGTATCGGACGCGGTGGAACGAGCTTCCGCGCCTGGAAATTCCGGACGATGGCGGTAAATGCCGACGAAGTGCTGGCGGAATCGCTCGCGAAGGATCCGGCGCTGCAGAAGGAATGGGATGAGACTCACAAGCTCAAAAATGATCCGCGCGTCACACGGATGGGCAGGTTTCTTCGCCAGACGAGTCTCGATGAGCTGCCTCAACTCTGGAACATTCTCGTGGGCGATATGAGTCTCGTCGGGCCGCGGCCGATCGTCGATTCCTCGTCGTTCGACCGCATGTACATCGATGACTTCCCTCGCGAATTTTCGAGCTACACCAGCGTTCGCCCCGGTCTGACAGGTCTGTGGCAGGTGACCTGCCGGAACAACGGCGTGTACGAGATGCGGATCTATTGGGACGTGTACTACGTCCGCAATTGGTCCCTGTGGCTCGACCTGTACATCCTCCTCCGCACTGTTCGCACCGTCGCCTTGCGCGAAGGCGCTTACTAGCGGCGGGCTGAGCGGTCGACCGACACCTTTCTCTGATCATTCAAGCTGAAGTTCTTGCTGCGACCTCCCATGAACCCAGGAACGCTCCTCGAGCCGACAACAACGGTCACCGCCGAAAGCGGTCTGGACGTTGCATTCAACATTGCACCGCCGGCGACTGAGACGGAGTTCGAAGCACAGCCACTCGTGCTGGAGAAGCGGAGCGGCTGGCGTCCGGTCAATGTTCGCGAGCTCTGGCGCTTCCGCGAGCTGATGTACTTCCTGGTGTGGCGCGATGTGAAGGTGCGCTACAAGCAGACGGTGCTCGGCGTCGCCTGGGCGGTGCTGGTCCCGGTCTTCAGCGTGGCGATTTTTACGGTCATCTTCGGAAATTTCGCGGGGCTGAAGAATCTGCTTCCTCCGCAGATGGCGGCGGCGTATCCCGTTTACGTCTATGCGGCGATTCTGCCGTGGCTGTTGTTCTCGAACGCGATCTCGCTGGGTGGGATGTCTCTGCTGAACCAGCAGCAACTGTTGACCAAGGTGTACTTCCCCAGGCTGTTCGTTCCGGCCGCAGTCGTGACGGGGGGAGTGATCGACCTGGCGATCTCGCTGGTCGTTTTCGGTTGCCTGATGGGGCTCTACGGCGTCGCTCCGTCAGCTGCGCTTCTCTGGCTTCCCGCGTTGACTCTGCTGGCCTATGTGGCGTCTCTCGGGGCGGCCTTTCTGCTCTCTTCGTTGACCGTCGCCTATCGCGATTTCCGGTTCGTGATTCCGTTCCTGGTCCAGGTCTGGCAGTACGTCAGCCCGGTGCTGTATCCGGCTTCGATTGTGCCTTCGCGTTATCGGCTGATTTACGCGCTGAACCCGATGACGGGAATCATCGAGGGGTTTCGCAGTGCGGTCTTCGGAACGCCTGTCGATCTTCCGCTGATCGGCGTTTCGACGCTTTCTTCGATCGCGCTGTTCGCACTCGGAATCGCCTGGTTCCGCCGGACGGAAAGGAGATTCGCCGACATCGCCTGAACCAGCGGGAAACTCCGCGCCATTGATT
>DASRYX010000637.1:0-3468 GCA_035686985.1 Planctomycetaceae bacterium
CATTGGCCCGACTCGCCGATGATCAGGCCGGATTACCCGGCTTTCTGCGGGAAGTCGCCGCACGCAGCACGGAATTTCGCACGGCAGCGGACCTGTTAACCGCGCACCAACTCGCCGAGGTCGACGACTGGCCGGCTCCCCCGACGCCGTTGATGATCGCCGCCGTCCGCACCTGGTGGGCCGCTCATCGTGAAGGCTGGTCCGCGAAGGTTCACGGCGTGTATGACACCATCGGCACGACACTCTGGCGCGGCGTCAGCACGGTCCGCGACTGGTGGCAAACTGCTCCACCGCCGGAACCCTGGGACGTTTATCGCATGCGCGAATGGGACGCCATCGTCCGCACCGTCGGCAAGGTGTACGACAAGCTCGAATGGCTCAGCGAGTTGGGCAACGCACTGCTGAAGACGCGGCTGGAACATCTGCTCGCCGGGACATCGCGCGTCGAGTTACTACGGCGGCTCGAAGAAGATCACCGCACGATCGACTTCGCCGCGTTACTCAATGAGACGGTGACCACGGAACTGCAATCGTTTCGGGAAGAGAACCCGCAGCTGTTCGGTCTCATCAAACGACTCGATGAAGCCTCCGCCGCGGCGCGGCCGGCGCTGAGCGTGGCGCTCGCTTTTACGGGCGTCGGACTGCCACTGGGTGAAGCCGCGACGCAGCTGGCATCGCACGGGATTATGTCCGCGGCGATGCACGTCGTCGGTGATGTCGCCGCAGGGACCGCGGTTGCGACGGTCGGCGAATCGGCGATCAGCCAGACGGCGTCCAGCGGAACGGGCTATCTGCAGGCGAAGTTTCACCGCCTGCAGAGCGCGTTCCTCAGCCGCCGTGCGAACTGGCTCGCCGAACGTTTGCAGCAGCACGTGCTCGGCACACTCGCGACCGATCTGCAAGCCGCCGCCGCCGTGGGACAGTCCCCACAATTCCGCGCACTGCTGGAGCAGTCGCGCGAATGGACGAAGCTGCTTCAAGACGCGTAATCACCCCGCGCGTCTCGTTCCCAAGCAGAGCTTGGGAACGAGAAATGTCACGCTACTGCGGAACGCGCGTTCCATGAACCTGATACACATTAACCGGCGTTCCATTGATCGATTGCAGCGCGAAGCCACCGATGGAGTTACCGAACACGAACAGGATCGACTTGCTCGTCGGTAGCGGCGGGATCGGCACCGGCACACCCGGGACCAGCACGGTCGCCGTGAGCGATGAATCGGCGAAGTAAATCGGGCCGAACCATTGCTGGCCGGTGAGCGTTCCGTCCACGCGGATCAGGCTCTCGAACGTGATCGACGTTTCGCCTTCGAAGGTGGCCCCGCTGTCGACCAGATCCCAGTTGAGCGACGACGGCAGCGGAGGAAACTGCGGGATGTTGAGCGACCAGGTGCCGGTGAGCGGCCCTTCCTGCGCCGAGACCGTCTCCGCCGACAGAAGCCCCGTGGCCAGCACAAACGCCATTGCGAACCGCATCGTTTTCCCCTTCAACGGAAGTCACTTCGTGGAACGTCGTGTTCAGTCGACCCCATGACGACCCCGTCTCGCCAGAGAAAAATGCGCGCGATGACCAAGAATGATCACCCACGGTCCGGATAAACCGGCGCGTGGCAAAACGGCATCACGCTACCGTGGCGGAATTCGATGCAGCGTGTAAGTCGCCTGATGCGGCCACCAGAGTCCGTCCGCGAGCGCCTCGACGCCGATGTCATACACGTGTCCGGTTTTGAGACCGTGCACCTCCAGCGTGACCGTTTTCCCGTCGTCGCTGACTGTCGCCTGGCGAACCTCGGCGGTGTGCCGGCCCGAATCTTCCGTGGCGTAGGTCCCCTGCCACACGCGTTGATACCCCGCGATTTTATACGCTTCGTTGCGAGCAGCTTTTGCCTTGTCGACGGGGTGCACGAATTCGAGCGCGAACCCGGTGGGTGTCGCGCGGACCTCTTTCAACCCGTTCGGCAGCGACGCATTCGGCGTGAGCCGGACGATGTCCCCCGTGTTAAGTCCGCCGAGCCAGCCGCTGTCGTGAATGCTGCTGACGTAGAGTTCGCCGCGCGGTCCGAAGGTGACCGCCATCGGTCCGAGGAATTCTTCGACGCCGTTCGTTTCCCCCAGCTTCGTGAGTGGGTACACCGCTCCCTGCAGCACGCCCTCCACTTCCTGCAGTGAACATCGGATGAGAAAGCGATTGTTGTATTCCGCACCGACGATCTGCCCGGCGTACGGATGCGCCGTTGAGCGCGGCCAGACGGCGACGCCATTCACGCTGCGCGTCCACGGATGCGGAATCTGCACCGCCGGGGGATCAGACGGTTCCTCCGTCGGCGGATCGAGTTTCGCGGGAACGCCGTAACGGTGACCGGGGGTAATCACGTCCAGTTCATTGAAGGTGTTCTGCACACCCTGCTGATCGCTGCACACGAGCCGATCGTTGTCCCACAGCGCGAGGCCCGTCGGATACCGCAGTCCGGTCGCGATCGATTCCACCCGACCGTTGTCGTTGAACCGCAGGATATGCCCGCGCCATTTCGATTGAGTCGCCGGGCGGTTCTTATGGGCGTAGTCGCTGCCCAGGCCGATGTAATTCCAGCCCGCCGCATCGCGCACGATGCCGCAGGTCCAGTCATGATAATCGTCGGTGTAACCCCAACCCGTGGCGATAACTTTCATGACATCCGATCGGCCATCACCATCGGAATCGCGCAAAGCGACAACTTCCGGTTTGTGCGCGACATAAAAATCATCACCGTGCGGCAAGATGCCATACGGCGCGGCGAGTCCTTCTGCAAAGGTTGTGATCGCGTCATCGAGTCCGTCGCCGTCGTCATCACGCGTGATAAAGACGTGCCCCTTGAGAGACGTGAACGCCAACCGCCCGTTCGGCAGCGCGGCGATCGCCGTCGGCATGATCGCCCGCGGCAACGGCAGCCGCACGCCGTCAAAGCCCGGCGCCGCCGTGATTTTTTCCGGTGCGACTTTCAGCGCGGGCGTTGGCGTGGCAACGAGGGCGGGGTTCTTCAATGTCGATCGATACCACAGAACGATCGGCTTCTTCTCCAGGAGAAGTCGGGTCGGAGGGGCACCTTCACTGCGGAAAATCGCATGGGTTACCCCGCCATTCTTTTCCGGCGGGGCGGGCGCCCAGCGCGCTTCCGGACGTAACTCTACTTTCTCCACGGGGCGCAGTCCGATCACCCGACCGACTGGCACTCCCAACCCGGTGACGGCGATCTCGCGCTGCAGCCCGTCGGGCAACTCCGACCATCGATCGCGAATTATTGCCCGCGACGCTTTCTGCTCTACGGTCCATTCAACGGTGTATGTGATCTCGATCGCGCGATCAATATGTTCGACGGCATGTAATTGCATCTTCGGAGTAACAGCAGGCAGATTCGATATGGCCCCTCCGCTCACATTGAAGTCGATCTCGAGGGCAAGATCCGTCTCTTCGCGGAACACGTGCATCAG
>DASRYX010000638.1:0-9137 GCA_035686985.1 Planctomycetaceae bacterium
GGCCAGCGCCACGTCATGGCACGCCCGCGCCGCCAGCACCAGCGAGCCGAGCACCTCCGGCCGGTCGGTGTTGCCCCAGCAGAAGTTGTCGAGGATCGAGATGCGTTTCGGATCGGCACCGACGGCGACACAGTTTCTGACCGCTTCATCGATCGCCGCCGCGGCCATCCAGTAAGGATCAAGATCGCCGTACCGCGGATTCATGCCGTTGGAGATCACAAGGCCGTGGGCGGAATCGAGCAGCGGTCGGACCACGGCGGCGTCGGACGGGCCATCGCATGCCACGCCCACAAGCGGCTTCACCACACTGCCGGCCTGCACTTCGTGATCGTACTGCCGGATGATCCAGTGCTTGCTGCAGACGTTGAGCGAACCGAGGATCTTCAGCAGCACATCATCCCACCGCTCTTGCGGCGGTACGGCCATGTCCTGCATCGCGGGCGGAATGAACACTGCTTCGCGAATCACAGGCGGGCGACCGTCGTGCAGGAACGACATCGGCATGTCGCCGACCTGGTGATCACCGTACTTGAGCACCAGCCGCCCGGTGTTCGTGAACTCTCCGATTGCGGTGGCTTCGACACCTTCGGCCGCGCAGAGCTTATGGAACTCGTCCCAGTGCTGCGGCGGGACGGCGAGCACCATGCGTTCCTGTGCTTCGGAAATCCAGATTTCGGTATAGGACAACCCGGCATACTTCAGCGGAGCGCGATCAAGCCAGACGACCGCGCCGGACTTCTCGCCCATCTCGCCGACCGCGCTGCTGAACCCGCCGGCACCGCAGTCGGTGATCGCCCGGTACAGACCTTTATCGCGCGCCTGCAGGACCACATCCATCACCATCTTCTCAGCGACGGCGTTGCCAATCTGCACAGCGCCGCCGGAGACCGTTTCGCTTTCTTCGGTCAGTTCTGCGGAGGAGAACGTCGCGCCGTGAATGCCATCGCGGCCCGTGCGCCCGCCCACAGAAACGATGTAATCGCCCGCTTCAACGTGCTTCTCGACTTGATTGACCGGCAGCAGTGCCATCGTGCCGCAGTAGACGAGCGGGTTACCGAGATAACGCTCATCAAAGAAGACGGCCCCGTTCACTGTGGGGATACCCATGCGATTGCCGTAATCGCGCACGCCGGAGACGACGCCGCGGGCGACCGACTTCGGATGCAGCACACCCGGCGGCAGCGAGTCATACGCCGTATCGGGCGGGGCGAAGCAGAAGACATCGGAGTTGCAGATCGGCTTCGCGCCGAGACCGGTTCCCAGCGGATCACGGATCACGCCGCCGAGGCCGGTGTTCGCGCCGCCGTAGGGCTCGATCGCCGACGGATGATTATGTGTTTCCACCTTGAAGCACGCGTGATATTCTGGAGTGAACTTCACGACGCCGGCGTTGTCCTGGAAGACGCTCACACACCAGTCATTCGCGCCGAGTTGTTGCCGGATGGTCTGCGTCGCGGCAAAGATCGTTTCCTTAAGCATGTTCTCAAAGGTCCGCTCGCCTTTGTCATCGCGGTAACGGATGCGGCCTTTGAGGGTCTTGTGCGAGCAGTGTTCGCTCCACGTCTGCGCGACGGTTTCCAGCTCGATGTCGGTCGGGTCGCGGCCGAGGTCGACAAAGTGCTGGCGGATCGTCTGCATCTCGACCAGGCTGAGATACAACTGCCCCGTCTTGCTGAGCTCGCGCAGCTGATCATCGTTCATCGTGCGAATCGGCACGGTGATCAGCTTGAACTCATACTTGCCACTCACGCCAAGCGCCGTGGCGGGCAAGGTGCCGTAGATCACGCGCTCGATTGCGTCGTTGGCGAGCAGCCGTTCTGCGACCCGATGGATGTCGTCGCGGCTGGCCGACTTGTCGAAGAAGAACGTGCGCCCGGTGGCCACGGCATCGACGTTGAAGCCGAGATCGACGAGGGCTTTCAACGCACTTTGCCCGACGTTATCCGTCACGCCCGGTTTGAAGAGCACATGCACCACGGTTTCGTCATCATGATGCGTCGCGGTGCCCAGTTCCCGACAGGTGCTCGTTTCGGTCACCGAGTCGACGAGCAGGTTCTGGGCGGCCCGCTGCACGTCGGCCTCGGTCAGCGATCCCTGCAGCAGGAACAGTCGAGCCGTGCGGACATTTTCGATGGTTCGGGCGCCCATAGCCTGGGCCTCATGCGCCGTGCGAGCTCCCTCGCGGTCAACTTCACCGGCGGCCGGACGAATTTCGACTTCCCAAAGCATTTTCGTTCGTGGTCCGTTTGTCTGTAGTCAGTTGTGATGTCGTAAATCTGCCGCAGTCAGCGTTCTCAGGATAACTCATCCAGACGGTGGCGTGCGGTTTTGGCATCGAGTAACAGTTGATGCAATCGATCCGTGTTGTCGTTACGGATTGCTGTGGAAAAGTCGCTCAGCCGTTCCTGCACCTGCTCGATTCCGGCAAGAACAGCGTCGCGGTTCATCGACAGAATGCCGGTCCACAGGTCGGGTGGCCCCGCTGCGATTCGAGTGGTGCTGCGAAACCCGGTCCCCGTCAGCGGGCGATCACGTTCCGGCAACGCCGCGGCGACGGCCGCCGCCACCACGTGCGGGACATGACTGGTGCGCGCCAGCACCGCGTCGTGATCGGCTGGTGTCATCGTGACGACGCGCATGCCGATCGCTTCCCAGAACCGCTGCAGCCGTGTTCGCTGCTGAGCGGAATGGTGGGGCAGGGGGGTGACCACACAGGTCCGGTCAACGAACAGGTCGCTGTCGGCATGCTCATACCCGGAAACTTCTTTCCCCGCGATTGGATGCGAGCCGATAAAGGCAGGAACTTCTTCGAGAGGACCGCACAGCGCGGCTTTCACACTACCCGCGTCCGTGAGGATGGTCTCCGCGGCGACATGCGGAGCGATCTGCCGAACACCGGCGACGATGTCGTCGACCGGTGTGCAGAACACGATCAAAGACGACGTCTTCGCCGTCTCGATAAGATCCGTGCTGATCTCGTCGATCAGACCGACGGTGAGAGCGCCTGTCAGCCGTTCCCGATTGCGGCCTACGCCGATCACGCGGCGCGCGACTCCGCGGCGGCGGACGGCGGCGGCGATCGACCCGCCAATCAGCCCGACACCAACGATGGCGACAGTGTCTTCCAGAGGGGCAGTGAGCGGTTGCGTCATGACCGTCGCAGTATAGCAAACTACGACGACGATCGCGCTGGACGGCGTTACGCCAGCAACCGTTCGATTTTCTTCCCGTCGCTGAGTTTCAGCGGACGGCCGATGGGCGTGATGATTTCTTTCTCATAGTCGACGCCGAGGGTGTGCAGAATCGTTGCATAGAGATCGGCCACCGCGACGGGATCGGTCGGATCGGTCTTCTCGCCGGTGGGATCGGTCGCCCCGACGACGAGGCCGCTTTTCAGTCCGCCGCCACCGACGAGGCACGAAAACCCGGTCGGCCAGTGGTCGCGGCCCTGCAGCGGATTGATCTTCGGCGTGCGGCCGAATTCACCAATTACCAGCACCACCGTGGAGTCGAGCAGATCGCGCTCGGCGAGTTCTTTGAGGAATGTCGAGAGCGCGGGGTCGAGGATTCCCGCTCGGAGCGTGTGGCCGGTGAAGTTGTCCGCATGAGTATCAAAGCCCCCTTGCGTGACTTCGATCGCACGGACACCGGTTTCGAGCAACCGCCGCGCCAGCAGGCAGCCCTTGCCAAACGGCGTGTCGCCATACGCTGTTTTCACGGCGGCGGGTACATCCTTAAGGGAGAACGCCTTCAATTGTTCGGTATTCATCATCCGCAGGGCGGCGTTGATCGTGTGCTGATGCAGCGTCTGCTCGAGCCGTTTGGAGCGTCCCTGGCTAAACGTTTCGGAGACGACTTTCAGGCCTTCAAGACGGCGCTCATGCCGCGGCTTCTCGACGTGGGCTTCGAGATTACTCCCCGTCTGGCCGGCTTCGAAGATGCGGTACGGATCATATTGATCGCCGAAGTAGCCGCCCCGTCCGGGGAATTCGGTCCCGCCGATGGAAACGTAATGCGGGATGTCCACGCCCGGCGCGGGAAGTTCTTTCGTCGCGATCGCGCCGATGGAAGGATGGATCACCGTGGGATCCGGGCGGTAACCGGTCTTGAGATGATATGCGCCGCGTTCGTGGTCGCCTTCTTTCGACACCATCGAACGGATGATCGACAGCCGGTGGATCTCCTCAGCAAGCTGCGGGAACTCCGCGGCGATCTGGGCATCACGAATCGAACAGCTGATTGCCTTCGTGGGCCCGCCGATTTCGGTCCCCGGGTGCGGATCCCACGTTTCGAGTTGGCTGGGACCGCCACCGAGCCAGAACGTCACGATCGACTTGGCCCGCTCCGGTCCGCGCGTGTCCGCCGCCCGGCCGATCAGCGGTGTGCCGGCGAACCACAGTCCCGCCGCGGCAGACGCCCGCAGAAACTCGCGGCGATCAAAGGCGTGGTTGAACATGATGGGCTCGCAATCTCAAAATCAGTGGTTCCAGCAGAACTCGGGGGAATTGAGCAGCGTCCAATAGACATCTTCGACCATCAGCGCGCGTTCGACTTTTCCGTTCTCTTCGGCGGCTTTCAGGAAATAGACCACCTCTGCCGGAGCAGGGCGGCGTCCCAAACAGCACAGATAGGCGATTTCAATCGCGGCTTCGTGAGACGGAGCCATGCCCGCAATCCGCCCCGACGCATTCGCCGGATTCGTCTTCGCGACATCTCGCGCGAACTCGCCGTTCATGCGGAGGAGCGCCTGTGGAATCGTGCCCGATCGGTCTTCGAGTTCGGTCTCGCCCAGATCGCCGTAATCGCGGACGAAGTCCTGCTGGCGGAAAAACTTGATGACGCGGGTCAGCAGGTGCGAATTCTGATCAATGGTTTTGATCGACGATGATTGCAGCATCGCGCCGATCATCTGCTCCGGACGCAATCGCACCAGCGGGAACGCCGCCCAGTTGGCGTCGACCACATCGCTCCCCTCGCCGGTGTCATAGCTGGGATGTTGTGAAGACAACCGAAACGGGCGCGACGCCGTGATCACGAATACCAGCCGTTTCAGATCATAGTTGTGTTCGCGGAAGTCGGCCCCGAGCAGATCGAGCAGGTCCCGCTCGTCCGACGGGTTCGGCAGATCATCCACGGGCGTCAGCCACGGCTTGCCGAACACCAGCCCCCACACCCGGTTGGCGACGGCCCGCTCAAAACGGCGGTTGTCCGGATGAGTGATCCATTGCGCGAGCTTCTGCCGGACCGTCCCTTCTTCGGGCCACCATTCCTTGCCAAAGGGGACGGTAGGATCGACCCCGTGCTTCTCAAGCGTTTTGCGATCTTCCACCTCGAACGTTTTATTCTGGTCATCTTCCACACCGACCGCGGAAATTTTTACCTGGCCAAAGCACGCCGCCAGACCTTCGAACTGGTCCTGTTTCCAGTCCGCGAACGGGTGGTTATGACATTGAGCGCAATCAATCCGTTGACCGAGAAAGGCACGCACGGTGCGCCCGGCGAGCTTGTTGACATCGAGCACATCATCCGCATACGCCTGCGTGATGTAGTTCGTCGAGGGCACGCCCGTCCACAAACCGTCGGAGTCGATCATCTCCCGCACCAGTTCATGGAACGGACGATTGGCCTGCAGGTTATCCGCCAGCCATTCCGTGAAGCGATCACGGCGGAAGATAATGAACTGGCCCCCTTCTGCACCGATCAACCCGCGTGCCAACCGGGCGGCGAAGTAATCGGCGAAGCGGCGATCATTGAGGAGTTGAATGGTCCAGCGTTCGAGCCGATGCGGTTCATTGTCGGCTTCGAACCGGCGGACTTCTTCCAGTGACGGAACGGTGCCGTGAAGGGATAGTGACAAGCGCCGCAGAACCGTAAGTTCATCGGCGGGCAGCGCGGGGGCAACGGTCTGGGACTGCCAGCGATGTGTGAAGTAGTCGTCAACTTTGGCCGCGGCGTGACGTGCATCCGCGAGCTGCGATTCCTGCGGCATCGGCGGGATCGGATATTTGGAACTCGTCGCCGCGCCCATGACCAGCACGACCAGACCGGCGGCGACGGCGAGCGGTGCCAGCAATAAACTGACGCGGGTCTGCTTCACGGCGGATCTCCTGCGGGGCACTCCCGTCCGTCAACGATACCCGATCTTTTTCGGCGGCGTTTCAGGAAAAGCCTGCAACCAACCGACATCGAAGAGGAGTATGCTGGGAAAATTGTACAACGAGAGATGTCACAGGGGCAGGGGAGACTGGGCGGATGTCAACCATGACGCCGGCACCGCAGGAGCGGTCGCGACTTCCGCTGGCCTACCGGGGCGACTCCGCGTCGACGGATAATGTCGACCTCTCCCTCGAGATTACCGAGTTCTCCTCGCACGACCAGTATTATTCGTTCGATCGGCTACCGCCGTTTCCGGTGCCCTGGCGGCATCCGTTGAAATGTCTCAGCTGGACCGTGTCGCTGCTTTTCGGTTTCGCCAGCCTGATTGTCTTTCTGGCGGTGTTGGCGGCGATTCCGGTGCTCAATGTGCTGGCCTTTGGCTATCTGCTGGAGGCTCAGGGCCGCGTGGCTCGCACCGGACGGTTGACCTACGCTTTTCCGTTGTTGCCGCTCACGCCACGGTTGGGATCGATCGCGCTCGGAGTGTGGCTGTGGCTGCTGGTGGTGCGACTGGTCGCCGACGCCGCCAACGATGCCCGCATCATTGCGCCCGGATCACCGGCCGCGATCGGCTGGAACGTCTTCCTCACCATCGTCTCGGTCGGGGTGGCGGCGCATCTGGTGTTGTCGATCGCCCGTGGTGGCGGCTTCTGGTGCTTTTTCCGTCCGCTGAAAAACGTGTTCTGGCTGATGGCGGCCCTGCGCCGCGGTGACTACTTCCCGCGCGCCGAAGCCGCCGTGCGGGAGTTCGTCGTCGCGCTGCGGATTCCGCATCACTTCTGGCTGGGATTGCGCGGCTACATCGGAACGTTTCTCTGGCTTGCACCGCCGACCGCGATCTTCGCGGCGCTGCAGGATACGTCCAAACCGGGGCAGGTGCTGCTCACACTCCTCGGGGGCGTGCTGCTGATCCCCGTGTTGTGCTGGGTACCGCTGCTGCAGGCGAATTTTGCGGCGGAGAACCGGCTGGGGGCGTTTCTACAGGTACGAAAGATCCGCGAACTTTACCGCCGGGCGTCGATTCGCTGCTTTCTGGCGATCATCGTGACGTATGGACTGGCTTTGCCGATGTACCTGTTCAAGATCGCCGCGCCGCCACGCGATGCGCTGTGGTTCGAGACGATGATCTTCATCGCCACGATCTACCCCGCGAAGATCTTCGTCGGCTGGAGTTATGCCCGCGCCCAGCGCTGCGAAGCCCGGCAGTGGTTCTTTCTGCGCTGGCCGCTGTGGATCATCCTCGCCGCAGCGCTCGCGTTCTACCTGTTCCTGCTCTTCTTCACCCCGGCGATCGGCGCGGCCGGCCGGCGCGTGCTGTTTGATCATCACGCCTTGCTGTTACCAACACCGTTCTGATACGAAGTCCGGCATTTCTCTCAATGCCGGACTTCTGCATTTCGAATGATCACTCGATAAAGCCAAAGACAGATGCCCGGCATTGCAGAAAATGCCGGGCATCGGAAATTACGGTACGGCTTTGAGTGCGACCGGCGTGTCACCGATCAGATTGCTGCCCGCGCTGGTCACCCGCAGTTTGATGTTCGGCAGCGCTGCCTCGGCCTCAACTTTCGGGGTCTTCACGAGCAGCTTGAACTCATTTTGATCACCGGCGACTTCCACCGGCGTGACCTGATAGCCCGCGGGAAGACCTTCCAGCGTGACATTGACCGGCAGCGCGAAACCCGCGGTGCGATTCAGTTTTCCCGTGACCATGTGCTCGGACTCACTCTTCGCAGCCAAGGTGGTGGCTTCGAGGGCGGGTGCGACGGCGGTCTGCACCTCGACACTGAACGGCTGCGACACCGCCCGGGCGGTCACCCGTTCGGAGTACGCGTGGGCCACGGTCTCCGCAATGAGAGCCATGCGCACGGTCTTTTCGGCGACATCCAGCGGCACTTGAATCTGCACCGTCGGCTCTGCTACGCCGGGATCGGTCATCTGGCCCGGCTGGATCGCGATCAACGGCAAGTCGGGCGAATTCGGATTGCCCGGCTGACTCTTTCGCGTCGCTTCCGTTGACCGCAGTGTCCACCGCGTCGGTTGCGTCGCACTGGGCAATCCCGGCGTGCGTGTCACTTGGACCGGAACGCTGGTCACGGCACCGCGATACACCACCGTCGGCACCGACTTCAATTCGAGAGCCACACCTTGTGCGGGAATCGAACCGACGGCGAGTGCATCCGCGAACAACGGAGAGACACCATCGCCGGGGAGCAGGGCGGCGTGTTCCACGGGCGGCGTGACCGAAGTCGCCGTGCCGATGATTTTCACGAGCGGCGAAGCAGCCGCGCTCGCCTTCGTTCGTCGTAGCCGGAAGAAGAGCCGCCCGGCCACGCCGTCGGCGATCGTCGGCGGGTCAATCGCGAGGCTGTCATCCCCGCTCACCCGCAGCGCGATGGGGCCGTTGTAACCGGCACGCGTCACATTCAACTCGATCAGGCTCGCACCGTTCTCCGGAAGATCCACCGTGCTGGACGCAAGCGCGAGCGAAAACTCCGGCCGTCCGCCGGGAATGACTTCAATCCGGTACACATTGCGCGGATCACCCGTCGAGAAAAGATCGCGCACGGCCAGTTGCACAGCGGTGACATTCGCGGGGGCGTTCCAGTCGAGCACCGGGTCGGCCGTTTGCGGTTGATCGGAAGTCGCCGCGAGAACATTGCCGGCAGGATGCGCGAGAACGGACAATTCGCCATTCAACGGCGATTGCAATGAATCGGTTTGCAGAATGAACCGGTACATCTTCCCCGAGGTGACGGGCAAGACGAACCGATCGACTTCACTCCTGGCGATCAACCGGCCGTTCACACCGAGGGGCATGCTCGGTTGCAATGTTAAGGGATCCGGCAACACTTGCGGTGAACCGGGAACCGCGGGTTGCTCAATGACCTCATGCGCGTCGGCCAGACGCAGCAGCGGCCACGGTCCCGTGGCACCAATCGTCATGGGCAGCCGGGCAATCGCCGCGAAGGTTTCCGGCG
>DASRYX010000639.1:0-8842 GCA_035686985.1 Planctomycetaceae bacterium
CGGTCGTTCCGGAGCTTTCGGCCCGGAAAGCTCGTTGAGAAAGTCCTGAATCTCGGAGCGGAGATCTTTGCCGGCAGCGTTCCCTTGCCGGGGACGGGCTTTCGGCACGTTGTCTTCGCCCTTGATCAGATTGACCAGCCAGCCGAGCACGGACAGGACCAGGACGATCAGGCCCACGATCGCGCCGGGATCAATTGCCAGGATGGGAGAGATCGGAAACATGCATTCTTCCGAAAGACGCTGCGGAGGCACCGAAGCCGGTTCGATCAACCGCGGCCGCCCGCAGGCGCCGTTGAGCCCTGCCCGGCGATCGCCGACCGCATCTGCGTGTCCGCCTGAACATTCTTCAGCTCGTAGTAATCCATGAGCCCGAGACTTTGCCCGCGGAACGCCTCGGCGATGGCTTTCGGGACCTCCGCCTCGGCGAGCACCACCTGTGCCCGGTTGGCCTGCACTGTGGCAATGTTTTCCTGTTCGCGGGCGGCGAAATCGGCACGCGTCTGCTCGGCTTTCGCTTGTGCGACTCGCATGTCGGCTTCGGCCTGATCGGCCCCCAGCCGCGCCCCGATGTTCTCACCCACATCGATATCCGCGATGTCGATCGAGACGATCTCGAACGCCGTCTGCGCTTCGAGACCTTGATCCAGCACCGTCTGGGAAATCGTTTCCGGATTTTCCAGCACGAGTTTGTACGACGGCGTCGAACCGATCGCCTGCACAATCCCCTGCCCGACACGGGCGACAACCGTTTCTTCCGTTGCCCCACCGATCAGTTGATGAATGTTCGTCCGCACGGTCACCCGGGCGCGAACCTTCAACTGGATGCCGTCACCGGCCATCGCCTCCAGTGCCCCAGAGGTCTTTTTTGGATCGGGGCAATCAATCACCTTGGGATACACGCTGGTGCGCACGGCTTCCAGCACGTCGCGGCCTGCGAGGTCGATGGCTTGAGCTGTCTGCCAGTCGAGGTCAATCGCCGCACGATGCGCGGCAATCAAGGCTTTAACGACGTTATTGACTTTTCCACCCGCGAGATAATGCGACTCGAGATCACGTGTGCTGAGAGTGAATTCGTCGGTGATCCCGGCCTGCACGGCCATGATCTTGGCCCGGACGATCACCGTCGGGTTGACCTTGCGGATCGACATAAAGAAAAGATCGAGTAGACCAATCTTCGCACCGGTCATCTTGCACTGGATCCACAGCCCGAGGAACCGGGCGAAGACCGCGAAGAGGATCAGAATGAAGATGAAGGCGATGATCGCCCCGCCGACAATGAACGGCGTCGCTCCTTGCGCGAGAATCACAGGCAGATCCATCGGTGTTCCTTCATCGTCGAGGGGGTCACTCGACAAAAGCTTACCGCGCGGCGCGCGAAGATCGCTACTCCGCCGCCATTTCAAAATCGATTGGCGGTGGCGCACTCCCCGTCGACGGAGCCGAGGTGGCTTCCGCCGGAGCGGACTGCGTCAACGGGTCTATCGGTATAACGGACGGTTGGCCTGGTCGGACCACGATGCGGTGGCCCCGAACGTCGATAATTTCGACCGAAGTTTTGGGGTCGATGATCAATCCCTCGCTCGTAGCGTGAAGTCGTTCCTGATTCACGACCACCAAGCCCCCGGGATTCAGCAGCGATAGTGTCGTTCCAAACTGACCGATCAGCTTCCGCAACCGCACGGTTTCTCCGGGAAACGGTTCTACGGCGGCGAGATCCGGCGCTTCCAGTAGCGCCCGCTTTCCCGCCGTCGTTTGCGGAAGAATGTAGAACGCCGACCCCAGCGAGGTGGGGACAGCGAGGACCACAAGGCCGACGAATCCCCAGAACACAAACGGCATGGTGTCGTACCACGCGGCGTAGGCGCAGAAGAGGGACGACACGAGGAGACACGTCGTGATGATGGCCAGGATGCCGCCCGAGGGAACAAAGACTTCAGTCACCAGCACCGCGACGCCGGCGATCAGCAGCAACAAGGCAAAAACAGCATAGTTGTCCATAAACGTCCCGCTGCAGAACTCGCTTGCCATCCTGACCGGCGCAGTTCCTGCCGGTTCTCGTTCAGTGTAGCCGAACCGAAGGCGACAGGCGACGAAAACCGGGGCTTTGCGGCTTCACCTGCGGAACGGCCTCTTGACCGTGGTCGAGCGAGTTCACTAGAACCCGCGGTGTTCCCCGGACTCGAACACTGGCGGGCTGCCATCCTGACGGAGCATGTTCCATGCGTTCCCGCGTGTCCTCATGGACCGTTCTGACTGCGGTCCTCCTCGCCGGTTGCACGTCCACGCGGACCACGAACACCGCCCGCACGGCGCGTGAGCAACTGCTGGTCTCCAACGCCGTGGACCAGGCGTTGTCGAAAGTTGACTTCGCGGCCTTCCAGGGAGCGAAGATCTTTATCGACGACAAATATCTTGAATGCGTCGACAAGGGTTATCTCGTCGGTTCGATCCGGCATCGCGCCATGACGAATGGGGCAATGGTCGTCGCGAAAGTTGATGACGCCGATGTCGCGCTCGAACTGCGATCGGGTGTGATCGGCACCGACTCCGCGGACGCGTTTGTCGGGACGCCGGAAATCGTGCTGCCAGGGATGTTGACGCTGCCCGAAGTGCGGTTGATCTCGCGAAACAATCAATCGGCGATGGCGAAGATCGGCATCGTGGCCTACAACCCGAAGACGAACCAACTGCTGGGCGAAGGGGGCGTTTCGTCCTCCATGTCGCGGGATAACAACTGGTTCGTGCTCGGTGTCGGGCCGTATCAGAACGGCGAAGTGAAGACCGAAATCCAGCGCACGACCGGACGCCAGCCGGGCCAACCTCATCAGGAATTGCCGACGACCGTGGCCTTTCAGGAGCCCGCCGGAACCCCGGCCCGCGTGCAACTCACCGGCGACCAAACCGAAGAATGATTTTCTACGCCGCTTGCGGTTTCGCGCCCCGCGTGGAAATTGTCTCACGGCGCTTCCGTACCCGCGCGCATCAATCCCGCGAGAACAACTCCGTCCCGCGTGACCTCGGCAAGCCGCGGACCGTCGCGCAATCGTTCTTCCAACACCGACGGCAAGTCAGCACGACGACGGAAGACGAGCAGATACTCAACGGTCGTCGACTTCGGATCGTAAGCTACCAGTTTCACCTCATGCGCTCGCAGAATCGGTGACTGCTGAAGCAGATCGTCAACTTGAAACTGATGCAGAACCGGCGCGACAGCAATGGTGCTGCCGCGCGGAACGTTTCGGATAACGTCCTGCAGAAACGAGCGAGTGACGGAGTTTCCCCAGTAGTCCAGCTCCTGTCCGGAGCGTTCGGCCGCGCGCAAGCCGCCCATAGCGACATTCGCACTGCTCAGATAGCACGGGGCGATCCTCCACGCGGTCAGCAATGGGAGTGCGAGCAAGAGGGCTGTCGCCGTGATGATTCCCCACTGCCAGCGCGGGGCGCGAGTTTGCATCCAAGCAAGCCCACGCGACAAACCCGCGGCCGCCGAAAGAACTAGCAAGGGCAACGCGGGGAGCCACAACCGCTCCGCGTCATACACCGGCACACGCGGCAGGCTGAACATGATCAGCGGGAAGACCGCTTCCATCAACACCAGCCACTCCGCGGAATCACGGGAGGGCGAAGCTCCTGCTGAGGCGCGAGCGATTCCGAGCGTGTTGCCCCATCGCGGCTCAGCAGGAGCTTCGCCCTCCCGGTTCAGGAATAACCAACGGGCTTTGATCGCGACCCCGAGAACGGCCAGGACGGGGATGACAAGCGGAACGGTCCAGAGAAATGTTATCAGCACATAACTGCGGGGGACGGTCTTGTCGGTGTAATGCGTGCCGTTGAGCCAGACGGACAGCGACGCCCGATCGGCCGCGCCGCGGAAATACTTCGGGATGGAATCCCACGGCTCGAACCAGTGGGTCGGCCAGCCGATCACGAAGACCACCAACGCCACGCCGCCCCACACGACTAGCGGGAGAACCGCGCGGTGTCGCCACCGCCACAGAGCCCACACCGCCAGGGGAATCGGAATGAAGACCGCCTGCATCTTGGAAAGGAGTGCGAGTCCGTAAACCGCTCCGGCCCAACTCGTCGTCTTCATACTCGGAACGGTTTCACGCCAGGCGCACGCCGCCGCAATCACGGTCGCGGTGTATGTCAGATTCGTGAAGGATTCGAGCGACGCAATGTGTGCATGCCCGAAGACCCGCGGCAGGCTGACATACATGATCGCCGTGAGAACGCCGACGGTGCGGCCATACCAGACCGAAGCCGTCGTTCCGAGCAACAGAATCGTCAGCGAGAACGCCGTCGCCGACCCGGTGCGGGCGCGGGCGGTCACACACGATCGGATCGGATGATACGGCTCGACAGACCCTTGCGGCGGTTTCCACCACCACGCCAGATGGTGATGCAGCCCGAGCCAGAACCGACCCAACGGCGGGTGATCGTTGAGATAAACGCCCTCCCGCGGATGGAACACTTCCCGAGCCGATTCCGGGAACACAAGGGCGATGCCGTAACTCCGCCACGCTTCGACCAGCAGCACGCCGTTCTGCACGTTGAAGGATTCGTCGATCGTCAGTCCCGGGCCTTCGCCCGACGCCGGATCGCTGCCGCCGGGATCGAGATGCGTGACGACCACCAGCCAGGCCAGCAGCGCGATGACCGCCGGTCCGAGCGCGTGCAAGAGAGCATCACGCGACGGGAGAAACCTGCGAGCGGGCGGTGGTGCGGGCGGCGTTGCCATGTCATCACCATACCGCAGCGATGCTCATCCTGCATCTGGCCTGACTGCGACTAGGCGGTTCCTTCTGCAAAGCGTAAACTGACATGCTGAATTTCCACTTTGCACCTTTCAATTTGCATTCGTCACTTTGCACTCCCTCCCCGCCGCTACCGTTGACGCCCTGCGTCATCGCCTGCTGAACCAGCCGTTGAATTACGGACCGCTGCGGCTGCCCACGCGGTATCTGCTGTCACCGCTGGCCGGTTATACGAACCTGCCCTTTCGCCGGATTGTGCGCAGCCTGGGCGGCGTCGGCCTGGGAACAACTGATCTCGTCAACGCGCGGGGTCTGCTCGACGGTGGCGAAAAGACGCTCCACCTGATTGCCTCCTGCCCGGAAGACCGTCCTTTTGCCGTGCAACTGTTCGGCAGCGATCCGGGCATCATGCGTGACGCCGCGCAGATGGTGGAAGCCCGAGGTGTCGATTCGATCGACATCAACATGGGTTGCCCGGTGGCACGGATCACGGCTGTTGGAGCCGGGGCGAGCATGATGTGTTCGCCCGACCGGACGATGGAACTGGTGCAAACCGTTGTCGAAGGCGTCCGCGTCCCCGTCACTGTGAAGATGCGACTCGGTTGGGATGACACGCAACTGACCGCGCCGCAGTTCGCACGCGAGTTCGAGCAAGTGGGCGTCGCCGCCGTGGCGATCCATGGCCGCACCCGCGAGCAGGGTTTTTCCGGCGTCGTGAATCGCGACGGCATCCGGCAGGTGGTCGAAGCTGTCGAGCGCATCCCGGTGATCGGTAACGGCGACATCCGCACGGTCGCCGACGGCATCCGCATGCTGCACGAGACCGGCTGTCATGGCATTTCGATGGGACGCGGGGCGCTGGCCAATCCGTGGATCTTCCGGCAGTTCCAGCAGTGGGAAACGACCGGCGAGTTCGATCCCGCGGGCACGTTCAACGACCGGTTTGTCCTGCTGCGGCGGCAGTTCGGTTATCTCGCCGAACGTCACGGCGAACAGCGGGCGATCCCGATGTTCCGCAAAATGGCGCACTGGTACGCGAAGGCGATGCTCGTTCCCGCCCCGCTCCGCAACCTGTTGAATCAGGCCCCCACTCCCGCCGCATTTGAAGAGGCTTTGCAACGGATTGAGGAACACGGTCCCGCGCGCGGCGACCGCACGGGTGTGCTGCCCGATCTCTACATTCCGGTTCCCGCGGGCCCGAATGAGCGGTGGTAACAAAATCAATTGTTACTGGATGACGTCCTGACCCGCTTGTTGGAATCGGAGTCGCTGTCCTGTTGGCAGCTTTGATCTTTGAATCGGCGGTATTGCGGGGTTGAACTGCGCCGGCGGTTGGATGTTGGGACCGCTATTCGGCACGGTGGGCGGTGGTGGAGGCGGCGGCCCGGCAATCCAGCGACGGTAAACGACCGTTTCGTCTTCACCGGGAACGACGACCGCCAGCACCCGTAAGTCGCGCTGATCGGGGCGCAGCAGCGGAATGTCGCGCAGATGGGGATCGAACAACCCTTCGGCCCAGGTCGAACTGTTGTGTTGACCGCCGCGGGGAACCGTCAGCCGCCAGATGAGATCGCTAAGCATCGTGGGCGCCGTTTCCCACGTCTGCGCCGACTGCCTGATTCGTTGGCGACCCGTGCGCGGATCGATGTAGTCCTGGGACATCATCGTGCGCGCCCGCGGCGCCATCCATAAGTCGGCCAGATCGCATGACCAGCGGCCGGACTCGTGAAAAATTGCCACGATGGCCTTGTCGCCGAGCTGCTGACGGATGGCGTTCACGATCGATTCCGGAACCCGCGATTCTTCCAGCGGCATGTTCCGGTATTTCTCCAGCGGAACTTTCTCCCAATTAATCGGCGGTGGTGCGGCGGGGTCGCCGAACATGAACTGCCGGCTGAGATGCGGCGTCCATTGCCGAACCGCTTGCCGGGTCTCGAATCGGGAAGGCACCCTGCCCTGATACGAAGGCAGAGCCGCCGCGTCCGTCTTCATCTGCGGGGCGAGCTGGCCGAGTTGCTGAATCGATTCAGCCGTCGCGCGCAGCGGCATCCAGAACGATTGCCTCAACTGGGTGAGGACATCGCGCGAACTGCGGGGAAATTCCAGACGAAAGCGGTTGCTGCGGACAACCCGGCCGTCCGACCCGAGATCATGCAGGACCAATGATCGCGGCCGATCGGTCGCCTGCAGATACGAGTTGGACAGCGTGATCAGCAGCGCGGTCATCAGGACCGTTGCCGCGGGCCAGGTGAGCCAGGTGAATCGTCGGAGCCGCAAGCGCCCGAGCAGCCACCAGTCGATCGGGCCGACCAGCAGGACGAGCACCGTCAGCAGAAAGATGATGGTCCGCAGCGGGATCACGCGGACGGTGGTCGGCATCAATTCGGCAACAATGGACTGCAGAGCCCGTTCGGTGATCGTCAGCCGCGTGGCCTGCTGGTGCGCCATCCACGTTGTGCCGCGGGCATTCTGCAGATGGTGATCCGGCACGCGTGATCCCGGCCATAACTGCCCGTTCGCCCCCTGCTTGGTGCCGAGCGTCACAAACCAGGGCACGAAGCGTGTTGGCAGTTGTTCGGGAATCTGCCACAACGCGAGGCGATGCTGCCACTCCGGGGTGGTGTTGGTCTCCGTGGGATCACGCAGCAGAATGCGGCCGAAGTCCGCCGCCGCCGAGACCAGATGGGGCTCAAAGACCGTGGGCCATTCGAGTTTGCCGACGCGATCCAGATCCCACTTGGGGCCTGACGCCGGCGGCGCCAGACGATTCAGGAAATCGATCTGCGCGGTCTCCATCATCCCGGCAGGTTCGACGTAAAGTCGACCTCCCGCGAGCACCCATGTCGCCAGTGCTTCCAGTTGCGGCCGACGCAGTTGCGCAAAAACTTCGCCCGACAGTGCTACCAGATCGTAAGCAGCAAACGTGAACGGATCGCTGGGCAGGTTCGTCGCCTCCCATGAGACGACGACCGATTGAATCGCCGGGGGAATATGCGGAGCCCGTGGGGGACCGAGTTTCTCCAGCCGCAGGAGTTCCAGACGCACTTCCCAGTCTTTCGTCCGGTAGGAACTGACACGGTTCTCGCCGATGCCGACCATCACCGTCCGCGGCGCGCTGGTGGGAGCGATCAGGCGCTGCGTCGGCATCTCGATGCGACCGGATTTCCCGATCCAGGTGAGACGGATCTCGACTTCTTCCAATTCCGCCTCGGTGATGACCGGCGGGAAAAGAAACCGCAGCGTGGTTTCATCGTTCGAGAGTACGACGTCATCGGTGGTGTAGCGGTAGAACTCGACGTCTTTCAGCCCGACGCGAAACTCGAAATGCCCCTCCATGATACCAGGCTGAAACTTGCGAACATCCCACACCGTAGGCATCGCGCGGCCGACGACCCCTTTGGGCGACTGCGACGATAACTCGACCGTCAGGGCAACTGGTTCCGCGGGAGGCTTGGCCTGCACCACATGCGAAAACAGAAGAGTGCAAAGTGCAAAGTGAATAATGCAAAGTGCAAAGTGGAATGCATGCAGTCGCCGCTGGGACGGCATGCCCTCTGCTCCATTTTGCACTTTGCACTTTGCATTGATCATTTTGCACTTCCTCTCACGCGGGTACGCCTCCCGGCCGTCGCTGAAAGTACCACCATTCACCCAGCAGCAGCACCAGTCCCGCCGCGGCGAACCAGCCCCACAACGGGCGATCGCTCTGGATCATCTGCGGCGCCGTCGAGACCGAGGTCTCCGGGAACAGCAGTTTTTCGACCGTTCTCAGTCCCGTTTCGTTCGGGGCGAGCAGGCTCACCCCCCATGAGGCGACGGTCTTGTCCCCGTCTTTCAGCACATATCGTCCGGCTTGATCGGTGGCCATGCCGGCAACCACGCCGTCGGCGTTCGCCTTCATCGGTTCGGCCCGGCCGCTCGGTGCGGTGAACGTGTACTCGGCTTCCGGTGACAACCGCAGCGCGGGCAGAATTCCTGTCGGCCAAGATTTCGCTTCGGACAAGGCGGCTCGATCCCGCGCGATGTCCGCCGTGTTGGCGATCAGAATCGGAAAGCCGACGCGGTACGGCAACGAGGACCGGTCG
>DASRYX010000640.1:0-10321 GCA_035686985.1 Planctomycetaceae bacterium
GCGGAATCGACATCGCCTGCTGGGATCTGCTGGGGCAGTCGACGGGACTTCCCGTCTGCATGCTGATGGGCGGCCGGTTTGGCGAGGACTACCCGCTCTACCGTGCCATCTCGCAGGAGCCTGCCGACGTGATGGCCGCGCGGGTGACAGAACTCCGCGCGGAAGGCTATACGCGGTTCCAATTGAAAGTCGGCGGCGATCCCGATGAAGATATCGCGCGCATTCGCGCTGTGGCTTCGGTCTTACAGCGCGGCGACCGGTTGATTGCCGATGCCAACACCGGCTGGACGCAGCATCAGGCGATGCGCGTGGTCCGCGGTGTCAGCGACGTGGACGTTTACATCGAACAGCCGTGCCTGACTTATGAAGAATGTCTCAGCGTGCGGCGGCATTGCCCGCATCCGTTCATTCTCGACGAAAACATCGACGGACTCGATGTCCTGCTGCGCGCGAAAGCCGACATGGCGATGGACTGCGTGAACCTGAAAATCAGCAAGCTCGGCGGACTCACAAAGACTAGACAGGCCCGCGATCTCTGCGTCAGCATGGGCATCGCGATGACGCTGGAAGACAGTTGGGGCGGCGACATCGCGACGGCAGCAATTGCCCACCTCGCTCACAGCACGCCACCGGAGTTCCTCTTCACAAGCACCGACTTCAACAGCTACGTAACCGTTTCGACGGCGGACGGGGCACCACAACGGCAGCACGGTCGAATGGCCGCGTCCACGCAGCCTGGATTGGGCATCCGACCGCGCATGGATGTGCTTGGCGATCCGGTCGTCGTGGTGGCGTAATCGTCTCGCAGAAGAGCGCCGATCACACGCGCTGGATGATCGCCCACAGCCATCCCGGCACGGCGAACAAGCCGAGGGTCGCGATTGCACAAAGCGCCACGGCGAGATACGACGGCGTGGCGTCGGTGGTCTCCGCTGAGGCGACCGGTGTCGGCGGCTGCAGATACATCGTGCCGATGATCCGCAGGTAGTACCACGCGCCGATAGTGGCATTCACGGCGAGCCAGATCGCCAGCCAGTGGCCGGCTTCGGTTCCGGTTCCCCACGCGGCGATGAACAGATTCAGCTTGCCGAGAAAGCCGGCCGTCGGGGGCAGCCCGGTCAGGCTGAAGAGAAACAAGGTCAACAGCAGGGCCAGCGCCGGCCGTGTCCGACTGAGGCCGGCGAGATCGTCGATCGCTTCGACCTTCCGAGTAGTTTGATTGACCGCTCCCAGCACCGCGAAGGCACCCAAGGTCATCGCACCGTACACAACAAGGTAGAACAGCAGCGCCTCAAAGCCGGTCGGACCACCCGAAGTACCACCACCCACGACAAAACCGACCAGCATATACCCTGCGTGCGAAACGCTGGAGAATGCCAGCAATCGGCGAATGTCGGTCTGCAGCAGCGCGAGCAGATTGCCCACGAACATCGACAGCACCGCGAGCCACCACAACAACGGCGTTGAGAACTGGGCGAGCGACCATTCAGCACCCGTCGCCACCACCGGCACGGCGAGTACGCGGTACAACGCCACAAACCCGGCGACTTTCGGAATGAACGACAGCATCGCCGCCGCAGCATTCGGAGCCCCTTGGAACACATCCGGAGCATAGAAGTGGAACGGCACTGCGGTGAGGCGGAACGCCAGTCCGGCGATCATCATCATCACCGCGACCACCAGCAGCACGGGCATCGGCTGCCCGCGTCCCGCTGATAACGCAGCGTAGATGGCCTCAAGATTCGTCGAGCCGACGGCCCCGTAGAGATAGCTCATCCCAAAGAGCAGCATCCCGGACGAGAAGACGCTTAACAGGAAATACTTGATTGTTGCTTCTTGCGCCGGCGCATCACGCCGCGGCATGAGCAGGAAGAGATAGGTCGGCACGCTGATCAATTCGAGAGCGACAAACAGACCCACGAGATCATTCGCCGCCGCGACGAGATTCACCCCGGCGATGATCGACAGCAGACACGCTTGTGTTTCCGCGGACCGGCTGTCATCGGCCTGATTCCACGTCAGCAGTACCAGAACCACACCGAACGCAAGACTGATCCCGCGCACCAGCCACGCCAGATCATCGAGCCGAAACGGGCCTGTGGTGACCGGTTGGGGAGTCGTGCCAAGCCACACATAGCCCGCGACCAGCAGCGACAACAGCGACAGCCAGCCCCAGCGATGCCGCAACCCCGCGGGCGCTTCGCCTCGCTCCGACACGAGAAACGGAGCTGCAAAGAACATGAGGCAGACCGTTGCCAGCACGATCACGTCAGGCACGATCAACCGCACGCTCGACTTGAGCTGGACTACGGCATTGGCAAGATCCATTTCGGTCACGGCTGCGTCTCACTCCCGGCGACTTGCGCGGTCTGCAAAGCCGTCGTCCGATAAACGTAGGTCACACCTTCGACATCAGGTCGAATCAGTTCAATCAAAGTCTGCGGGAACAGACCCAGGTACAGGCACATCGCCGCGAGCGGGGCCAGCGTGAGGATCTCACGGGCATTCAGATCCGGGATGTCATCATCATGATGGCCGTGAGCGTGCGGAACCTGCACCGGACCAAAGAAGGCCTTCTGCAGCACACCCAGCAGATACCACGCCCCGAGCACAACGCCGATGGCACCGAGCGCCGCATACAGCATGTTGACCTTGAACATCCCCGCAAGCGCGAGAACTTCACCGACGAAGCCATTCAGACCCGGCAGACCGATGCTCGCAAAGACAATGAAGACCATCATCACGCCGAGGCGCGGCAGTCGCGTCGCGAGCCCGCCGAGATCGGACAACTGCCGCGTGTGATAGCGTTCGTAGAACATCCCCACGAGGCAGAACAGTGCGCCGGTCGAGAGGCCGTGGTTGATCATTTGCAGCACGCCGCCGGTGATGCCTTCGGCATTCAGCGCGAACAGCCCCAGCATGCAGAACCCGAGGTGCGCGACCGAACTGTAAGCCACGAGTTTCTTGATATCGTTCTGCGACAGGGCACACAGCGATCCGTAAATGATCCCGATCACCGACAACGTCGCAATCAGCGGCATGCCGACGGTCGCACAGGCCTCCGGCAGCATCGGCAGCACGAGTCGCAGGAAACCATAGCTGCCGAGTTTCAACAGCACCCCGGCGAGCAGCACAGAGCCCGCAGTCGGGGCTTCCACGTGCGCCAGCGGCAACCACGTGTGAAACGGGAACAGCGGCACCTTCACCATGAAGCCCGCGGCAATCATCAGGAACAGCGTGACCTGCATCTCGATGGGAATGCGATGATCGTGATCGAGAACGGCCCGCGCCAGGTCGGGAATCGAGAACGGCGTGACCAGATTCGTCTGCTGATGCACGACGAGCACCAGCGAGATCAGTCCCAGCAGCGTGATCAAACTGCCGCCGAGCGTGTAAACGAAAAACTTGCCCGCGGCATACTTCCGCAGCGGTCCGCCCCAGATGCCCACCAGAAAGAACAGCGGGATCAGCGTGAACTCGAAGAAGACGTAGAACAGCAGCACATCAAACGAACAGAAAACGCCCAGCAGGCCGGCTTCGAGAATCAACAGCGCTGCGTAGAATTCGGCGGCCCGTTCGGTCACGGCGGTCCACGAAACCAGCACCGCGGAAATGCAGAGCAGGGTGGTGAGCAGAATCATCGCCACACTGATGCCGTCGACGCCGAGATAAAACTCGAACTTCGTCGGCGTACCTCCAGGCGTCGAGGGGGCGAGCGTCAGCCATTCGTGACGCAATTCCATCTTGGGATTGATCGGGCTGGCGTGATGCGCCGCTTCGATTTGTGGCAACTGCGTATATTGCGAGGCGAGCACCAGCGACACCAGGAACGTGGCAATCGTAGCGAGCAGCGCGGACCAGCGCGCCCGCACGGGCGTCGCCTCGGCGTCCAGCAGCAACATCACCGTCGCGGCAACCAACGGCAGCAGGATCAGGATCACCAACAAACTCATGCTGACACTTTCCGGGGTCCGGCCCGTCTGCAAATCTCAACGTGACAACGGCGTTAAGGAGTTCCTGCCAACGCTTGCAACATCCACACCAAGCTCGCGGCGAGGCCCAGCAGCATCACAAACGCGTAGTGCTGCACCAGGCCATTCTGAATCGGTCGCAGGATGGATGCCAGAAACGCCGGGACCAGCGCCACGCCGTCAACGATCTTATCGATGACCAGCCGATCAATGATTTCCGACAATTCCGCGAGACTGCGCAGCGGCTTCACCACCAGCGCGAGATAAATGTCATCGAGATAGAGGCCATTCAAGGAGAGCTTCGCGAGCGGGGTCGGTTCTTTCACGCCCTGAGCCCCCGGATGCTTGCCGTATACGAGGTACGCCGCCGCAATCCCGCCGACCGCGAGAATACTGCTGGTGAGCATCATGAACCAGTCGTGACCATGTTCTCCGGCGGCGTGATCCCCTTCGGCGGCATGACCATCAGCATGATGCGCGACGACCGGGGCCGGCAAGCCGGGCGTGTGATGCAGGTAGTGTCCGTACAAATGTGTGGGGCCGGTGGCGAGGCCGATGAACAGCGCGGCGAGGCCGAGGATGTAGAGCGGACCGGCCATCACGGGCGGCGCGTCATGCGGATGATGTCCGGCTTCCGGGGGGAAGACCTCCGGACCGTGGAAGGTCAGGAAATAAGCCCGGAAGGTGTAAAACGCCGTCATCAACGCCGTAAGCAGCGCGATGCACAGGATCACCGTGTAATACACGCCGTGAGGTTCCGACTGAGCGGCACGATGCAGCACGGCGAGGATTTCGTCCTTGCTCCAGAACCCAGACAACAGCGGCACCCCGGCGAGCGCTAGCGCTCCAGCGAGGAAGGTCACCCACGTGATGGGCAGGGCTTTTCGCAGGCCGCTGAAACGCCGCATGTCGATCACATCGCCCATCGCATGCATCACACTCCCGGCGGAGAGGAACAGCACGGCTTTGAAGAACGCGTGTGTGAACATGTGGAAGAGGGCAAAAGTGACCGCGGGCTGCATCAATTCCTGCGGATTTGCCCCGGCGGCCCCGAGCGACATGAACATGTAACCGAGCTGGCTGACAGTCGAGTACGCCAGCACGCGCTTGAGGTCGTATTGGGTCAGCGCCGTGATCGCCGCAATGAGCGCCGTGGCCGCACCAATTCCGGCGACCACCTGCAAGGCGAACGGCGAATGCACAAATAACGGCGAGCACCGGGCCACGAGGTAGACCCCCGCGGTGACCATGGTTGCCGCGTGAATCAGTGCCGACACCGGGGTCGGGCCTTCCATCGCGTCCGGCAGCCATACGTGTAACGGGAACTGCGCCGATTTCCCCACTGCGCCGATGAACAGCAGCAGGCAGATCGTGGTGAAGATCTCGGGCTGCGCGGCAACGGTCTGCTGGATCAGCCAGGGGTTCGCCAGAACGCGGTCAAACTCGAGCGTGCCGAACGTCGTCCAGATGAGGAAGATCCCCAGGATCAGGCCGAAGTCCCCGATCCGGTTGACCACAAACGCCTTCTTTGCCGCGGCGGCGGCCGAGGGCTTATGGAACCAGAAGCCGATCAGAAGGTAACTGCACAGACCGACCGCTTCCCAGAAGACGAAGAGCAGCAGGAAGTTTGACGCCAGCACCAGCATGCACATCGAGAAGACGAACAGACTGAGCGCCCCGAAGAACCGCGGGTATCCCGGATCGCCGTGCATGTAGCCGCTGGCGAAAATGGCGACGAGCAAACTGACCGACGTCACCATCACAAGCATCAATGCCGACATCGCATCGGCCCGCAGCTCCACGGGAACGGAGAGGCCACCGGAGTCCGCTTTGAACTGTCGGTCACTCATGGATGCGGGCTGACTGCCTGCACCGCGGACGTGGAACCAGTCGTAGATGAAGTACGAGACCGAGCCCGGCTTCGTTTCGAGACGTCCGCCGTGCGGGACTTCTGTCGCGGCAGCAGCGTGCTCGCCGTGATCTTCAAACGTCGAGGGCACGACCACCAGCAGCAGGTTCAGGGCACACAGCCATGAGGCGAGCAGTCCCAGCACCACGACGCGGTGGGCTTTGTCGCGACGGAAGAATTGCCCGGCGACGACGATCCACAGGCACGCCGCCAGCGGCGCGGCCGGAATCAACCACAGACAATTCTCATTCAACCAGGACACACTTTACTCCCCGCGATCGCGGTGTTCGCTCATCAAACCTTCTGACTGAACGGCTGCGTCGGCGTCTTCGGCATCGCGCCGGCGGGCGTCAGTTGCGGCAAATCAGCCGGATGCTGCGGTTCCACGCGGCTTTCTTCAGGCGCCGACAAGATCGGCAGATCAGGTTCGCCGAGGTTGCCCCACAATTGCACATCCAGCGATTTCCGTCGCTGGTACAGTCCGAGAATCAGTGCGAGCGACAGCCCCGCTTCACACGCGGCAATCGTCAGCACGAAAATCGTGAAGACCTGGCCTGATGAGTTGCCGTGATAGCGGCCGAACGCGGTCAGGTTCACCGCCACGCCGTGCAGCATCATTTCGGCGGAGAGCATCATCAGGATCAGGTTGCGGCGCGTGAGGAAGCCGATCGCGCCCAGCACGAACAGAATCGCTCCGACAACCAGTTGGCATTCGAGTTGGCCGGTCATAACGTCCCCTGCGACCGACGCGGTGCGAGCGCGATCGTCCCGATGGTCGCAATCAGCAGTACCGTCCCCGCCAGTTCCACGGCGAAGAGATAATCTCCGAACAGCGAGCGTCCTACACCCTGCAGCGTTCCGAGATCGTTCTGGTCCGGCTTGTCACGCCGCGGCTGCGGCTGGCTCAGTGGATTCGACACGACGTTCGCCGGCGGCAGCACGAACTGGGGCCGCGCGACCGGCTGTTCTTCGCCATCGGCTGCCACCACCGCCTTGCCACCAAAGGCCTGCAACGTGAACAGCAAGCACGCCAGCAGCATGAAGCCCGCGATACTCGCCAGAATCGGCTGGAACGCCTTGCGGTCGTAACCAGTTGCACCGCCCTGCTGAGCGAGCATGATGACGAACAGGAAGGTCACGACGATCGCCCCGGCGTAAACCACGACGGTCGCCGCCGAGAGAAACGGGGCCGCATTCAACAGGAACAATCCGCAGGTGCTGAGCGTGACCACGGCGAACCACAACGCTGCATACACGGGGTTCTTTTCGGTGATCATCAATGTGCCGCTGATGATTGCCCCGCCGCCGAACAGGAAGAACATGCCGGTCTGCACGGCGTTGTCCACCGGAGGCAGAAAGTTCTTCGTGAGCCACAGGAGCGCGGAGATCCCGCACAGCCCGGCGATCACCCACGCCCGGTTTCCTTCCCGCGGCAGCAGCATCCACACCGCGAGGATGCCCAGCGCGATGGGAGCGAGTAACGGGGCTTGTTCAATCAAACTGTTCATGAAACAGGCAGGCCTTCGCGGCGGAATTCACGTTCCGAAGTGACGAGTTTGTACCTTGCGTGACCGTCTAACGTCAAAGGTGGCCGGGATGGTCGCGATCAATGCTCACATTTGAGAAAGGACCGCGGCAACCGCAGCGGATTAGTGGATCACTCCCGGTGTCGCGGACTTGGCGGCCCGGTCTTCCGGCTTAACCTGCGTCGCCGGGCCAACGGTCGGCAGCGACACGAATTCGGAGCAACCGCTCAGGCGGCCGCGTCCGGTCCGCACGGGGTCGACAGGGTTGTCTTTAGTCTGATCGTAGACGCTGAGCAGCTTTTCCTTGTTGAACAGCATCTCTTCGCGCGACGCCCCGGTGAGATCATAAATGTGCGTCAGCTCGATCGCATCGCACGGGCACGCTTCCTCGCACATGCCGCAGTAGATGCACTTGAGTTCGTCAAGGACAAAACTCATGGGGAATTTGTCGCGACCATTCCACAGCGGCTCATTCTTCGGAGCTTCCGCGGCGGTGATGTAAATGCAGTGCGCGGGACACGCGGTTGCACACATCATGCATGCCACGCACTTCACCCGGCCGGCTTCATCTTTGTTGAGCCGGTGAACCCCGCGGTAATGTTGCGGGAGCACCGGCTTTTCTTCCGGATACTGATGGGTGACCGTCTTGCCGTCGGTGATGTGCGAACCGGTGATCTGCAGGCCGCCGAAAATCGCGGGCAGAAACGTCGATTCCCAGAAGTTCATCGCGGGTTCTTCCACCCACTCGACATCATTCGCATTAATGGGCACAGGACCCCTCACATTTCTCTATGGAAGCCCACGGTTTCTGAACCGTGGGTCTCTTATCTTCAATGTCTAATGATGCGCCGCAGCCACCGCCGGCACTGCCGTCTTCTTCCGCCGCACGGTCGTCGCCCCTGCCGGCAGTGACGCCTGCGTGCCAATCAAGCCCACGGCGACAAACAACAGCAGCGACAACGGCAGCAGCCACAATCGCGGCAGCTGGAATTCCAGCACGCACATCACGATCAGCACATTCGCCGTGGCCATCGGGATCAGTCCCTTCCAGGCCAAGCTCATGAGCTGATCGAAGCGGAATCGCGGAATCGTCCACCGCAGCATCTGAATCAGCACGATCATGCACGACACTTTGAACAGCAGCACCGCCACCTTCACCGCCCACGCACCGGCGTAGGCACTGTTCGCTTCCGCAATAAACGGGAAGTGCCAGCCGCCGAGGAACAGCACACTGGTCAGGAAGCTGATGGTGATGACGTGGGTGTATTCGCCGAGGAAGAACATCGCCCACTTCATCGCCGAGTATTCAGTGTGGAAACCGCCGACGAGCTCTTGTTCACACTCAGTGAGATCGAACGGCAACCGGTTGGATTCAGCTAAAGCCGCCGTAAAGAAGATGAGGCACGCGACCGGCTGATACCAGATGTTCCAGCCAAGGAAACCCATTTCGGCTTGCTGGAGGAGAATCTTTTCCAGGCTCATCGAGGAATGCAGGAGGGCGATCCCGACTACGGACATGCCGAGCGGAATTTCATAGCTCACAACCTGAGCCGAGGCCCGGAGGGAACCGAGCGCACTGTACTTATTGTTCGAAGCCCATCCGCCGAGGATGATCGAGTACACGGAGAGGCTGGTGACCGCGAAAATGAACACGATCCCCAGATCGATGCCGGGGGCGATCACAAACGGAAACTGCCCCGGTTCATGCGAGACGGGTCCAAACGGCACGACGGCAAAGGCCAGCATCGTCGTGAAGACCGACAGCGCGGGTCCCAAGATGAACAAAAACTTGTTGACGTGACCGGGGATCACGTCTTCTTTCAGGATGAGTTTGGCCCCGTCGGCGAGAGGTTGCAGCAAGCCCGCCGGTCCCACGCGGTTCGGTCCGAGCCGATCCTGCATCCACGCGGAAAGTTTCCGCTCGAGCAGAATGAGATACGCGCAGGTGGTGAGGATGCCGCCGAGCGCGACGGCAATCGCCACTCCAGCCATCACCAGCGGATTCTGTAACCACTCCATCACCGACGCATTCCTCGAACAAAGGCGGCGAAAACTCTTCTCGTCTTTAAGCCGGTTGCAATTCTTTCGCGGCAGGCTCGGGCGACTTCAGCATCACGCCGTGTTCGCCAAGATCACCGAGGATCAGCGCCGCGAACGATTTGATCTCTCCCGCGATCTCCTGCCGCACGGTTGAAGCGCGGAAGAGACCTTTGCGGTCGTTGAGTTCCCACAGGATGCGGCCATCCGGCCGTGCTTCGCCCGGACCTCGCACCCCACGGAAGATGCCTTGGGCCAACCCCGCGTGATTGACGAACGTGCCTTCCTTTTCCGCCCACGCGGCGCCCGCCAGCACATAGTGCGCGGCGTGTGACAGCGACGATTCGAGCAGATCTTCGACGACGAGCAGTTTCAGCTTGCCGGCGGCTTGGACGAACTCGGCGGAGAAGTTGGCTTCGGGGTCCGAGTTCAGCACGAACAGCCCATCATACTTGCCGGCACCCACGGCGGCGGCCACCGTTTCAAACGGGATGACGCTGCCTTGGAAGTGCTGCAGTACGCCTTCGACGCCCTGGCGGTTCGGGCACTTTTCAGCTCGAATCGTGAACTTGACGTTCTTCGGCGGCGCGCCGGTCACCGTCTTCGGGTAGTGATCATCGCCGCCGACTGTCCGCACGGGACCGAGCGCGAGCGTCACCTCCGGCGACATTCCCTTCAACAATTTGGCGAGGAGATACGCCTCTTCCACCGTCGCCCAGGGGGAAATGATCGCCGCGAACTTTCCGGGGGTGGCTTTGACTTGCGTGGCAATCGCCGACTTCACCGCCGGCAGTACGGTGTTCCACGTCGACGGTGTCAACGTCGCCACTTGCCTGTAGAGCGGTTGCCGCAATCGTTTCTCAGACCCGATATACTTC
>DASRYX010000641.1:0-2910 GCA_035686985.1 Planctomycetaceae bacterium
GCCACGGCCGAGATGGAGCAGCGCGCGCGAAAGCTGCTCGGCCGCGTGGGGCTCTCGGCGCGGTTGGATCATCTGCCGGCGAAGCTCTCCGGCGGTGAGCGGCAACGCGTCGCGGTCTGTCGGGCGCTCATTCATCAGCCGACGTTGCTTCTCGCCGATGAACCGACAGGCAACCTCGACCGGGCCAGCGCCGAAGCGGTCGGCACATTGTTGCTGGAATTGCACCGCGAGCAGAACACGATCCTCATGTGCGTGACACACAGCCTCGATTTGGCGAATCGGTTCCCGCGCCGGCTCGAACTGCGCGACGGCCACCTGCGTGACATCTGATGCGATCCGTACCAGCCCGCAGCGCCAGCAAGGGTTTCATCGCCTTGAGGTCGTGAGAGAACAGGAATCCCTTGCTCGCACTGCGGGCTGGTGAGAACACTCGATAATGACGCACAACAGTCTTCTCCTTCGCAGCCTGACGTTCGCGTGGCGGACGAACCTCGCCATCATCCTTGGCGTGGCGGTGGGAGCTGCAGTCATCGGCGGAGCCCTCATCGTCGGTGATTCAGTCCGTGCCAGCCTGCGAAAGATGACGCTCGATCGTCTCGGCGAGGTCGACGCCGTCGTCACCGGGCCGCGTTTCTTCACGCAGAAGTTAAGCGATTCCACTCAGACCGCACCGGCGATCATCATGGTCGCCGGCGTGCAGCGCAAAGCGGAATCCATCACGCGCCGTGCCGGTCAGGTGAACGTTTACGGCATCGAAGCTGGCGGATGGAAGCTGCTGTACGGCACGCCGGACCAGTTGCCGCGCGACAGACAGGCCGTGATCAATCAATCGCTCGCCGAGGCACTCGGAGCGGACGTTGGCCAGGAGATCACGATCTGGATCGAACTTCCCAGTGCTGTCCCGCGTGACACCCTGCTCGGCAAGCGCGACAACGATGCGCAAGAGGTGACCGTCACCGTCTCGGCGATTCTTCCTGACGGGCCCGGAGCCGCGCGATTCGGGCTCAACCCCACGCAGCAGCTACCGATGAACCTGTTTGTTGCCCTCGACACGTTGCAGGACGCGCTCGATCTGGCGGAACTGAAACCGACACGGAGAGATCCCGTTGGTGCCCCGGCCCGCGTCAATTCGCTGCTTCTCGGCGATTCGTCGAGTACCGACGCCATCACCGAGAATCTCCGCCGACAATGGACGCTCGCGGATTTGAATCTCCGCCTCGTGCATGATCCGGCGCTCAACGCGGTGTCGGTCGAGAGCGAGCAGATGCTGCTCGACACGCGGTTCGCCGAAGCGGCCCAAACCGCCGCCGAAAAGCTCGGCGTGCCTTCGTCGCCGGTGATGGTTTATCTGGCGAACTGGATTCGCAATCCGAACGACGCCAAAGCGTATTCCATGTACTCGACGGTTGCGGGGCTCGATGTCCTGTCGATGCCCGACCGCTTCGGGCCGTTCGAGTTCATTGGAGATAAACCGTCGGAGTTAAAGAACGGCGAGGTCATCCTCAACGAGTTCCTCGCCGAGGATTTGAAGGTCCGCGGCGGCGACACCATTCGATACGGTTACCACCTTGTTGGCTCGCAGGGCGAGTTACCCGAAGAAGAACGCACGGCGGTCGTGCGCGGGATCGTCAAAATGACGGGTCCGGCGGTGGACCGCAATCTGACCCCGCACGTCAAAGGAGTGACTGACGCCGATTCGCTCGACGAGTGGGATCAACCGTTCCCGATGAAGCTGGATGAAGTCACGCCGCGCGATGACGAGTACTGGGACAGTTACCGGGCGACACCGAAAGCATTCTTCCGCCTGGAGGAAGCGCAGTCACTGTGGCGCAGCCGGTATGGTTCTCTGACCTCGGTGCGCATCGCGATTCCGGAAGGAAAGACCTTCGAGCAGACGCGCGACGATGTCGCCCGCCTGGTTCTGGAACAACTCACGCCGGCGGAGGTCGGCCTGGCGTTCCAATCGGTAAAAGCCATCGGTCTGCAGGCAGCGAGCGGAGCCAACGACTTCTCGGTCCTGTTCCTCGGTTTCAGCTTCTTCCTGATTCTCTCTGCGATGATTCTGGTCGGCCTGCTGTTCCGGCTGGCCATTGAACAGCGTGTGCGACAGTTGGGATTGCTCGGCGCGGTCGGCTGGTCGCCGTCCAGGATTCGCGGATTGATGCTCGGCGAAGGCGCGGTGCTGGTCACTGCCGGAAGTCTGCTCGGCGGATTGTTCGCCGTGGGTTATGCCGAAGCGATGATCTACGGCTTGAAGACGTGGTGGATCGGTGCGATCGGCACCAAGTTTCTGATCGTCGACGTGCAACCGCTGGCGGTGATCATTGGGGTGCTGGCCGCCGCGATCACGTCCTTTGCTGCGATTCTGTGGGGACTCTGGCAACTGCGCACCGTCTCGTTGCGTGAACGGCTCGTGGGTGTGAGCGAAGTCGAAGTCACCGACGCCAATACATCGAAAGCCAGTCTTTTCGCGGCGATCAGTGGCGGCATTGCCGCAGTGCTGATCCTCGCGTCGATCGCGGGACTGATTCCCGCACAGCAGGCGTTTTCAGGATTCTCCTGGTCGGTCGTTTCTTTCTTCCTCGCGGGGATGCTGTTCCTCGCGAGTGGTCTGTGGGCCTTCTCGGCGTGGTTGCAGGTCGGCAAGCAGAGCGGTGTCCGCGGTCGCGGACTGGCGGGCATCATCCGGCTCGGTGGTCGCAACGCGGCCCGTCGTAAACAACGCAGCGTTCTCACAACCGGGCTGATTGCGTCCGCGACGTTTGTTGTCGCGGCGGTCGCCGCCGCTCATAAAAACCCGGCGGTGGAAGCCCCTGACAAAGCGTCCGGCAACGGCGGCTTCACGCTGGTCGCCGAGAGCAGCAGCCCGATCCTGTACGATCTCAACACGGCCGAGGGACGCAGCAAAGT
>DASRYX010000642.1:0-1506 GCA_035686985.1 Planctomycetaceae bacterium
GTCAAGTTTCAGGCGTTGTGCCCCGGCGTGATGCGGACGGGTTTTTTCGAAGACCCCTATTTCAAAAAGATGGACTTCGCCGCGCAGTTGCCGGAACGCGTGTGGCTCGATGTGGACTATGTCGTCACGGAGTCGCTGAAGGCATTGAAGGGCCGCAAGGTCGTCTGCATTCCGGGCGGGTTCTACTGGTGGATGTGCGCCCTGGTCAATCATCCCTGGCATTTGTGGCGGACCGGTTACGGGTTGCGGGCACGCCGCCGCTCGCTTCCGCAGGGGGCCTTTGGGCTGGTCGAGCGCGATCAGCCGCCGGTCAGTGCCGATTTTCAGAAGGATCTCGCGTTGATGAAATCCGTCGTTGTCACGGGTGTTTCGACCGGAATCGGACGGGCGGCCACGATCATGCTGGTGCGGCAGGGCTTCCGCGTCTTCGGGACGGTGCGAAAGGTCGAGGATGCCGCCGATTTGCAGGCGGAGTGTGGGGACGCGTTCACTCCCGTGGTCTGCAACGTCCGTGATGACGCCTCGGTGCGGGAAGCGGCGAAGACGGTCGAAGCCCATCTCGCCGGGCAGACGTTGTGGGGTCTGGTCAATAATGCGGGGGTCGCGCTGGTCGGACCGCTGATGCATGTGCCGCTGCAGGATGTCCGCAATCAGATGGACGTGAACATCACGGGGCTGCTCTCGGTCACACAGGCCTTTCTGCCTTTGTTGGGAGCGCGTCTGAACCGGTCCGCGGACACGATTCCAGGCCGCATCGTCAACGTGAGTTCGATCAGTGGCGTCATCGCGCTGCCGATGTTCGGCGCGTATGCCGCTTCCAAATATGCTGTCGAAGCCATCTCGCGGTCGTTGCGGACGGAGATCGCGTGGTACGACATTCCGGTGATTGTGATCGAACCCGGGCCGATCGAAAGTCCGATCTGGAGCAAGATGATTGATCCGGAACTTTACCAGAACACCGACTACGAACGCATGGCCCGCGTGACCGAGGCGGAACTTCGCCGCACCAATGAGGGCGAGGCGCTGCCGGTCGTGAAAGCCAGTGAAGCGATCTTCCACGCGCTGTCGGACAAGAAGCCGAAAGAACGTTATATCGTCAACAAGCACCCGCTGGGCCGCAGCATTCTCACCCGCTGGATTCCTGAAAAATGGGTCGACGGCCTGTTGCGCAAGCGCTTCCTCAAAATGGGCATCCCGAGTTCAGACGCCAAGTCGCGATAGCTACGGGATGACCAGATCCGCGCGCACCGGATGGTGATCGGATCCCACGCGCGGTTCGACTTGTCGCGAAGAGACACCCATGCCGCGGGTGAGGATGTGGTCGATGGGGATGACCGCGAGGGGGCCGATCGTCGGCCAGGTGGGATGGATCCCGAAGCCCAAGCTGCTGTCCGTGACGCCGCCGTGATGACACAGTCCACGAAACGCATGCGACCATGGTGACGCGTTGAGATCGCCGGCGACGACGATCGGGCCGTCGTGTTCATTGCAATACGTCGCCACGCG
>DASRYX010000643.1:0-2703 GCA_035686985.1 Planctomycetaceae bacterium
AATCGACGGCGGTCATCGTCCCATCAAAATCGGTGACCAGCACGCGCGAACCGAGGCCGTCAAAAACATCCATGTCCACGAGAGTGTCCGATCCTGTCCGTCGCCTGAAACCGCGCGGACCCCGTGACCGCGACTCCGTTCCATTGTCGCAAGTCGACCGGTAACTCTCAACGTGCAACTGCGGTCACGAAACGACGGTGGTCGTTGTCTCCGGCACCGCTTCTTCGGCCGACCCGTTGTTCTTGCGGCGGGTGGCGAGCGGATGGTGCGAGACCGGTTCATGCTCCCGCAGGCCGACGACCAGCAGATGCCGGCCTTCGTGGAAGAAGTCGTCCTGCAGATGGTGCAACTTTTCCATCGTGCTGTGATCGACGAGCGGTGTCTCCGACAGGTCGAGAATCACGGTCTTGTCCGCGGGGGCGGCGAGCAGCGCCTTTCGCAGCGTGATCCACGTTGAGAAGACGGCCGAATTGTTGACCCGCACGCGGACGGTGTGGTCGTCCGGTTCATCGGTTTCGATTGCCGGATGGAAGAACGAGCCGAGCGAGACGCCGCTGAAAAGATGCACGGCGATCTGCAAGCCCAGACCGATGAACACGCCGATCAGAAGGTCGGTCGCGAGCACGCCAATCAACGTGCCGACAAAAATCAGGAGCTGTTCACGGCCGATGTGGTACATGTGGGCGAATTCCCGCGGATGTGCCAGGCGGAAGCCCGTGAAGACGAGCATCGCCGCCAGCGACGCCAGGGGAATGCGGTGAATCAAACCCGGCAGCAGCGCGACGAACGTCAGCAGGAAAATCCCGTGGAACATGTTCGCGAAGCGGGACTTGGCCCCGTTATCGATGTTGGCTTTCGAGCGGACGATTTCGGAGATCATCGGCAAGCCGCCGATGAGAGCCGCCAGCGTGTTGCCGATGCCCACGGCGAGCAGATCGCGGTTGAAGTCGGTCTTGCGTCGGGCGGGGTCGAGCACATCGACGGCTTTGGCGCTCAGCAGCGATTCCAGCGAACCGATCAGCACGAACATGACGACCCACTTGATGCCCGTGGGTGTCGCCACGCCCGAGAAATCCGGAACCGTGATTGCGGAAACGATGCTGTTGGGCACATCCACGAGGAACTTTGGCCCCACCGAGTAGCTGTGTCCGAGCATCGAAAATGTGTGTTCGTGCTCAAGGTCCATCCCGTAGCCAAGCGCCACACCGAGCACGGCGACAATCAACTGCGCAGGCACTTTCCGAATGGCTTCAATCCGGATCAGCGGCCAGAGGAACAGCAGCACCAGGCTGATGATGCCGATGAACGCAATCTCGGGGTTCGCCAGTCCGATCGACTTGGGGATTTCCGCGAGCGATTCCAGCGGCTCTTTGGCGTGCGCTTTCACACCCAGCATCAGATGCGACTGCTTGGCGATGATGATCACGCCGATGGCGGCCAGCAGTCCGTGAACCGCCGCGGTCGGGAACAGTTCGCTGACGAAGCCGGTACGGAGCAACGCGAAAATGATCTGCAGCACACCGGAGACCACGCCGACGCCGATCATCAATTTGTAAGCGGCGAGCTTGGCTTCAGGCGAAACGTCCGTGCCGCCGCCGAATTCGACCACGCAGCCGAGAACAATCGCGATCATCCCGGCGGCGGGACCTTTGATCGTGAGTTCAGAATTGCTGATCCACGGGGAGATAAGTCCCCCGATGACGGCGGTAAAAACGCCGGCGGTCGCGCTGACACCGCTCGCCAGGGAAATCGCCAGACACAACGGCAGCGCGATCAGGAAGACGAGAAACCCCGAGATCAGGTCGCTGCGAAGATTCTCCGTGAATCCGGAGAACGCCGGGGCTGGTGCTGGTTTCATCGAATCACTCCTGTTCGCCACTCGAATCCGATCAGCGCCAGTCGATACGGCAGAAGCGAAGATCGAGGGGAACGGTTGGCGAGCGTCTGGGTCGCTCTTCCGCGGCGGGTCTTCCAGTCAGGCGGGACGGCACAGCAGCCACGAGGCGCACGGTCTGCTGGCCGGAAGATTTCTAGCCCTAGTTTTATACGGTCGCCGGGCCGTCGCCAATGCGTTACCGGCTGACAAGTTAGTAAGGTCAATTCCCAGGCTGAGAATCAGGGCTTTTGAGCGTGTGTGTTAGATCGTCGCTTTATTCCGGCGCGACAAGCAGCGTCGCTCAAATTCCTGTAAGGTGATGAAAACAGAGCGGGAATTCACATATCACCGCCACGAAACTCATCACCATCCCCGTGGGTTGCCCGTTAAAGTCGGTGGCAACGTCAGGATTGGCCGGTTTGTTTCTTTCACCGGGCTATGTGTTAGACTGAACCGCCAGCGACCACTCCAGTCCGAGAGCCTGAACCCTGACATCCGGGATCCGGTCGCGGAGCGGGCCAAAAGGGGGGATGATGCAGATTCTCATCATCGAAGATGATCCGGTTGTGGGGAAGGCCCTGACGCAGGGCTTCACGGAAGCCGGTCATCAGTGCGAATGGGTCGTCGACGGCGAGGTCGGTAAGGCCTCAGCGCTGCGACAGCAGGCGGACGCCATCGTGCTGGATCAGATGCTGCCCAAGCGATCCGGGCAGGAAGTGCTGCGGGAGATCCGTCAGGCCGGCGTGATGTGCCCCGTGGTCTTGCTGACGGCATTGGGCGGCGTCGAAGATCGGGTGACCGGCCTCAACTCCGGCGCCGATGACTAC
>DASRYX010000644.1:0-3074 GCA_035686985.1 Planctomycetaceae bacterium
TGAAGCTTGGCAGGATGAATACCGGGTCGTGCACCTGATCGAAAAGTCGCTGTGGATCAACGGTCGCAGCGATCTCGTGATGACACTGCTCAAGAATCCCAGCCAGATTCCGGACAATCCGCCGCGGGAAATTCATCAGGCGCTGTCGCGGGCTCACACGATTCATCCTGAGGCCACCATCTGGTACGGCGTGCCGCTGTTCAGCGACGAAATGAATGACGACGGGCTGCCGATTCCCTTGACCGCCGCTGAAGTTCGCACGGAAGCCGAGCGCCGGATTGCCGCCGCGCAAACCCACGCGCTGCGGTGGGGCTGGTTCTACCGGGCTCTCGTCGGTGCAATGCGAGTGCCGGGACGGATTGGACACGGCTACCACGTTCTGAATCAGCGGTTCCTTCGCGCGCAACAGCGGATGGCCGAGTTCTATCGCCGGGCACGGCGGGACTCGAAAGCGCGAGCTCAAGCGGCCATGCGGGCGGAAATGGAGCATCAGCGCTTCGGTTGTTCCTTCACGCAGATGCCGGAGCACAGCACCTGGCTCGGCCGTTCCGCGGCGTTCATGGTGGAACTCGGTTACATGCTGCAGGAGATGCTGAACTACGCTGCACCGGTCGCCGGTCTCGCCGGGATGGCGTCGGTACCGCTGACCATCGCGAAGATCATTCCAATGTTCATGGTGCCGATGACAATCGTCGCCGCCGACCCGTTCCTCTTCGTTGAACTTCCGGATGAACCCGGCAAACTGCGGCACCTCGGCCACTGGTACTGGCAGATCAAGGACGGCGAAAAGAAGCTGCACCTGCACGCGTGAGCCAGCGGTCTCTGCAATACCGTCACCCCTGCAAATCGATGAACTCAGTTTGTCGTGAGGAACGATCGCACCGTCGGAGGCATGGCGTCGGCGAAGTCGTGCTTGGGTGAATAGCCGAGTAGCCGCTTCGCGCGTTCACAGCTGTAGTCGAGGTTCAGGCCGAGGAACTTGATGCGGGCACTGCTCAGCAGCGGGGCTTCTTTTTTACCGAGGACGCGGTACAGGCCTTCGAGCATCTTCGCGAGAAACTTGGCGACACCGATGGGCACGACCTTCGTCGGCAGCGGATAACCGGCGGTCTTCGCGATCGTTTCCATGAACTCCTTCTTCGTGACGAGCCGCGGGTCGGTGATGTTGAAGACCTGCCCCAGTACGGTGTCCTTCTCGATGGCCAGGAAGATCGCATCGACGAGGTTCGCGACGTAGGTATTGTTCATCAGCTTGTCAGGAGATCCAAGATACGCGAACTGCTGTGTCTTCAGGCGTTCCATCACTTTGGGAATGATCGTGCGGTCACGCGGCCCGTAGATGAAGCCGGGCCGCACGACGACCGCAGGCAGTCGCCGTTCTTTCACATGCTGCAGGACCAGTTGCTCGGCTTCGACTTTGGTGCGGGTGTAACCGTCGATCCCCGCCAGATTCGGCGGCGTGTCTTCATCGGTCCCGTAATGATCGCGGGCTTCGTAGACGCCGAGCGAACTGACATGCACGAACCGCTTGAGCTTGCCGGTGGCTTCCGCGGCCTCGAGCAGCGCTTCCAGTCCCCGCACATTGATCTGACGGAAGTCTTCCATGGCTCCCCAGTCGCCGACCTTCGCCGCGCAATGGACGATGACGGTGGCGTCCTTGGTGGCGCTCGCGACCGAGGCGTTATCGGAGAAATCGCCGAGGACGAGTTCCGCGCCCCAGTCCTGCAGATACTTCGCCGATGAGGGGGACCGCACCAGCGCCTGGACGCGCCAGCCCTCGTTCCGCGCCCGTTCGATCACGTGGCTCCCCACGAGCCCCGTCGCCCCGGTCACCAGCATCACATCGTTCTCGGTTCGTTGCACGTTGCTTCCTCTTTCAGTGTTGACCAGCCCGAAGAGAAGAATCTCTTGCTTGCGCTGCGGGCTGGTGTGAATTATGTCTTAACGGACGCGAGGGCGTCGCGGATCACGTCCGCCACGCGTTCCGCCGCATTCGGGTAGGCACGTTGTTTTATCGCTTGTGCCATTTTCGTGGATCGTTCCGGGACCGCAATGTCCGCGAAGGCCGCGGCAAGGTCTGTGGCCGTTTCCTGCAGTGATGAGCGTTGCTCAACACACAACGCTGCCCCCGCTTGCACGAACCACTGTGCGTTGCGGCGTTGATGATCATCCGCGGCTTGCGGAAAAGGAACGAGAATCGCGGGCCGCCCCGCGCACGCGAGTTCAGCCAGTGTTGTCGCTCCGGCACGCGCGATCACCACCGTCGCCGCCCGGTACTCGCTCGCCATGTCGCTGAGAAATTCTTCGACACGCGCAGTGATACCCGCGGCCTGATAAGCGGCTCGCAGTTCCGCGACAGCATGCGGCCCGGCTTGATGCACAACGGTCCAATTCTGCAAATCTTTCGGCCGTGCTTTGAGCCAGGCGATCATGGCCTGGTTCAAGCCAGTGGCCCCCTGGCTGCCGCCCAGAATCAGCAAGCGTGTTTCTTCGGGTGCCGAATGATGGTCCGTCAACGCGGCAATGTCTTCACGCACAGGGTTACCGGTGGCGATGGAGTTCACGCTGCAGGTGAACTCCGTGACCGCTTCCGGAAAGCCCAGGCAGACAGCCGCTGCACGCTTGGCAAACCAGCGTGTGGCCCGACCGGGAATCGCGTTCTGTTCCAGCAGCACGATGGGTGTTCGTCGGCGCGTGGCCATCATCAATGCCGGGACGCTCGCAAACCCACCCAGTCCCACCACGACGCGTGGTGGGACTGGTTTCCAGAACGATTTCGTGACGCTCCAAGCCCGCCAGTTTGAAATGACGAAGGAGAGCGGATTGCGCAGCAGACGCGCGGGCGAAACAACCGGCAGCGGTGTGTGGGGCCACGGTTGGTTATGCATGATCTGCCGCTCGATCGCACGATCACTACCCACGAAATGCAGTCGCAGTTCGGGTTGCAGCTTCTGCAAGGCCGCGGCGACCGCGAGGCCGGGAAACAGATGACCGCCGGATCCGCCACCGGCGAACAACACGTCGATGCCCGCACTCATGCTGCCGCGCCCGTGGGGGAGGCGAGCGGTTCATCG
>DASRYX010000645.1:0-3028 GCA_035686985.1 Planctomycetaceae bacterium
TGTAGGACTGATTGTCATTGTTTATCGAAAAGATTGGATCATGGGCCGCTCATGCCCGGGAGTGCCGCCCGCGTTCATGGCCATGTTGCCGCCATCCATGGGGATGATCGCGCCGGTGATCCATTCTGAAGCGTCGGAGGCGAGGAGCACGGCGAGACCCATGATGTCGCGCGGCTGGCCTAAACGTCCCGCCGGGATGCCGCCGAGGAAACGGGTCTCCAGTGTCGGATCCTGCTGCATCCGCGCGGTAAGACTTGGATTGACGACCTGCGCCGGGGTGACGCAATTCACTCTCACGCCGCGGTAACTCCATTCGGTACTGAGTTCGCGAGTCATCTGAATCACCGCCCCCATCGCCATGCTGTAGGCGATATGTCCGCGGCCGAGTGCCGTCGAGCTGGCGAGCGAGCCGATATTCATGATCGATCCGCGACCTTGCGTCAGCATCCGCCGTCCCGCTTCCTGGCACATCGCGAACCGGCCCACGACGAGATTCTGCAGCACGCGATGCAGATCAGCGATCGTCAGATCTTCCGGAGCAGCCAGATGTCCATCCCCGGCGATGTTCCCCAGAAAGTCGACACGGCCGAAATCGCTGTCGATGTGCCGAAACAATTCGGCGATGGCATCCGGATCGGACACATCGGTCCCGGCGACCAGCGTCCGGCGTCCCAGGGAACGGACTTGTTCCGCGGTGGCCTCTGCACCAGCAGCGTTGCGATCGATCAGCACGACATCGGCACCGTGCCGCGCGACGGCCAATGCCGTCGCTTGTCCCAAGCCTTGGGCCGCTCCTGAAATGACGGCGACCTTCCCGGTGAGATCGAACAATGAATCATTCATGGCAGGTCCAGAACCTTTTTCAGGCGCGCGGCATCAGCAACGGCACAATCTTGACCACGAAAACGAGCATCGCGAGGCCGAAGTAAAAGACGCCGCACAAAGCGATGCCCAGCTGGCTGTACCACCGCGGTCGTAACGGTGGCGGCAACAGTGTGCGATTGATCCAGAGGATGTGGAACGCCGTGAGACCCAGCGCCACGTTGTTCAGATTGGCAATCACCGTCACCATGAGAGCCGGGGCGTCACCGAACAGCAGAAAGATCTGGGCCGCGATAAACGACCAGATCACGTACAACGTCAGAATCGTGTAGTAGACACGACTGATGTGATGCGGTTGCAGGTGATCGCGAACAGTCTGATTTCCCGACCAGATGATATCAGTCCAGCGCCGGGCAAAGTCATCGACGATCGACATCTGGCTTGGTAGAAAGACCATCAGCCCAACGAAGAGGGCGATCATCCAGAACCATTCCCGGGCCTCGGCACCGATCACGCTCGCATGGCGAATTCCGTCGGCGGCAATCAGAGCCCGGGAATACGGTGCGTTCTGTCCGTACATCGGCGACTGATCGGCAAACTCGATCGACAGCAGCGCCGGTAACGCCATCCCCATGAAACACCCCGGCGCCCAGACGAGGAACTGGTCGCTGAGAATGTATTTCCACCAGCCATTCCACTTCCGCAGGTTGTCCGCGGTGATCGGGAAAATCATGCCGACATGACTCAGGGTGATGCTCCGGCCGCCGACAGCGCTGGGGATCGCGCCCACCCGGCTGCCCATTCCCCACCCTTTGTCCCGCACGAAATTGCTGTAGGTCGAATTGCTGAGGCCGCCGCCGCCGGCGTAACCCGCGAAGGCACCGAGGAACGCGATGTTGGCGAGCGAAATCACCGGCCATGTTCCGTCGGTGAAGTATTGACCAAACGCGCTGACGACTTTCTCACCACCGTGGCCATCCGAGACAGGTACATAGCCGAAGCGCAGAAAGCCGCTGAAGACGTCATACCATCCAGTGCGACTCACGAAGAACACGCCGATGAACAGGCAGAAACCCAGCACGATGAAGACCTTCGCAGTCATCACCAGTTGCAGCATGTTGTAGACTTTGCCCCCGACGAGAATCGGCAGCACGATCAGGCCGAGCAACAACATCGACAGCGCGTTGATGAGCCACGCATCCTCTAGAGTCGGTGGACGGTTGCGGATCATCGCCGTGATGAGAACCGCGGCGTTCGTCGACAAACCCGGAATGAGCGAGCCGAGACTGAGCAGCATCGCCACACCCATCCAGAACGCAGGCCCGGGCTGTGTCCGCATGAAGCCCGTGAAAACCGGCTCGCCGGTGTAGAGCGCATAGCGACCGCATTCGATGTTGTAGAAGACCTGCAGGATGATCGCGACCGTGGCGATCCACATCAGCCCGCCGCCATATTTCGCGGTAATCTCCGGGCCAAACAACCACTCTCCGCCGCCGATCTGAATCCCGCACATCACAATGCCCGGTCCGATCAACCCCGCGAGGTTCCGCATCCCCAGCGGCTTCGGCTCCGGCAAGTCGCCCACATCCCAGGCGGGCAGGCAAGTGGAGGGGGAGTCATTTGTCATTCGTCATTGGTCCTGAGTCATGGGTCGAAAACCTCGCTGATGACATCGATCCAAAAGAACCTCTCACGAATGACCAGTGACGAATGACCAAGGACTAGTGCAGAACAATCGCGCGGCCGGGGCCGCCGTGGCAATTGCGAATCTTCAAGGCGGCGAAGAGGAAGTAGGCGTTCTGTTTGGGGATGGATCCCACGTTGTGCAGGAACTCGACGCCGACCATCTCACGACTGCCGAGCAACCAGTATGTCATGGCCGCTCGTTTCGGGTCCACGCCGCCGAGGTCTGGTGCATCAGTGGCAACGCAGCGGATGCCGCGGTCTTTGAGATATTGAATCGCCGCCGGACCCGGGGCGGGCCAACCTTCGCTTTTCCCGGAGAGCGGATCGAGCCACACACCGGGGTCTTCCGGTGCGGCCTTCAAATGGCGATCGAGATGGCCCGTGTGAAAGACGACGACCTGCCCCCGCTGAAACGGCCCGCGTTGTTGTTCGTCAGCTTGCAGATGGGCGACGGTGATCTCTGGTGACATCGGCCAATCGCGCGGTTGGGTGGTTCCGACTAATGCGCGGACATCCACGA
>DASRYX010000646.1:0-6605 GCA_035686985.1 Planctomycetaceae bacterium
GGGACTGGCTCCGTTCACAGTCGGACCGCGCGCACCAAAGGGCAGGCTGAACGCTTTCGTCCCCGTTGCCGGATCGAGGCCCAGAAACTGATACCGCGTGACGACCAGCGCGCGACGTTCACCGCCAATGGTGGCCATGATGGGAGCCGCGTAGCTCGCCAATTCATCGCTGGATTTCCAGACCGGTTGGCCGCTGGTCACATCGAACGCGATGACGCCGGCGCCTTTCGGACCACCGACGTTGACAATCGCCAGCTTTCCCTCGACGACAGGGGCACTGCCGGCGCCGAAGTAACCGGCCGGAGCACTGAATTCCCGGTGCGTCTCGCGATTCCATAACGGCTCGCCGGTTTTGAAATCCACGGCGATCAGTCGCCCCGCCGCGCCGTAGGCGAAGATGCGCCCGTCAGCAATCGTCGGCACCGCACGCGGGCCGTCATCGTCGACAATCTGCGCCTGGAAGTTACTGGGATAAGCTTGCTTCCAGCGCGGCTTCCCGGTCTCGGCATCGAACGCGGACAACGTTTCATCATCCGACCGGTGAAAGAGAACCACAGTTCCCTTGGTCACCGCGACGCCGGCCAGTCCCGAACCGCAGGTCACACTCCACGCCGGTGTGAGCTTGCCCGAAGTCCACTTTGAACCGAGCTTTTCGTCAACGGCGATGCCATTCCGCTGGGAGCCGAGAATCTGCGGCCAATCCCCCGCCTGTGCTGCGGAAATCATCAGACCGGACAGAAGCAGCCAGCTACCGCAGACTTGTCTCACAATCCGTAATGGACTTGGATGCGCGCTCATGATGACCCTTTAGTGCCGTCAGACAGCCACTCTCAGGATACAAAATCCGGCGGCGTCATCCACGCATGCGAGGGACAATCACAGACAACGTCGAAGCGGAGCAAACCACTTACACGCTTACGAGCGCCGGTTCAGCGGGAACCTCGGTGAGGAACTCCACGCGGCCGGTGCTGACGTCGTACATCCCGCCGATGATGATGATCCGCCCGTCATTGACGAGGCGATCGAGCGTGCGGCTGGAATTACGAATCTTGCGGACGGTTCGCAGCACGTTCTGGCGGGCCACACGGTCGGCGTACTCGGCGACTTCGTTCGGCGACGGCGGCGGGTCGCTGGGATCAATTGAGCGTTGAATCTCATTCAACAGAACGTCGAGATGATCGCAATCGATCCCCTTCAGCTTCTCCGGGAAGAACTGCGCGTTGACGGCGGCGTTCACCGCGCCGCATTGGGTATGCCCGAGCACCACCACCAGCTTGGTCCCGGCGACCGCACACGCATATTCAATGCTCGCCATCACTTTTTCACGGGCCACCTGACCGGCAATCCGCACACTGAAGATATCGCCCAAGCCCAGATCGAAAAGGATTTCCGCAGGCGAGCGCGAGTCGATACAGCTCAACACCACCGCGAGTGGGAATTGGCCCTTCGACGTCGCCCGCACTTCCCGGCCTAAGTCGCGCGGCAGGCGGCGGCCGGTGTAGAACCGTTCGTTGCCGTCGCGCAGAATCTGTAGCACGTGATCCGGGCTGAGGTCCTGCTGCAAACGATGATCGGCATTGTCAATGTCGTCATATTGGTCGTTGAGCGGGAACCGCCCCTGGAAGCCGATCAGGCTCACTTTGACGCCGCGGACCGGTGCCATCGACTTCGCGAAGTCGTCGATCAGGTCGAGCACATCGAGGTCGATCGAATGCGTATTGCGCGCATCAATCATGACATGCTGACCGGGCAGGCATTGCTCGAGCTGCAAGGTCAGCGCACCGCGATTGAGGAACGTCACGTGACTGGCAAGCTCGATCCGCAGAACCGGACCACGCAAGTGCTTCTCCAATGAACATCGCATCGGTCGCCGCATGTTGCCATGGAGAATGAAGCCGAAACTGACTGCGAGACCAATCAGCACCCCGGTCACGAGGTCGGTAAACACGATTCCAAACACGGTCGCCGCAAACGGCAAAAACTGGCTCCAGCCCTGCTCCCAGATCTTGCGGACCACTTTCGGGCTCGTGAGCCTGAAACCGGTGACCAGCAGAATCGCCGCCAGGCAGCTCAACGGGATGTAATTCAACCATCGCGGCAGGAACAGCACGCTTCCCAGAAGAAACGCCCCGTGGGCAATCGTCGACATCTTCGTTTCACAGCCGGCATTAATGTTGACGGAGCTGCGAACAATCACGGACGACAACGGAATCCCGCCCAAGAGACCGGTCACCGTGTTGCCAATCCCTTGAGCCACGAGTTCACGGCTGGACGGCGTGGTGCGGCGCTTCGGGTCGATCTTGTCCACCGCTTCGAGATTCAGCAGCGTTTCCAGCGAAGCAATCGCCGCAATCTGCAACGCCGCCATGAACACGACCGGGTCAAGGATCCGACTGAAATCCGGCTTAGGTAGCCGGCCGGGAATTTCGAACAGGGACTGAAACACCGGCACGTTCACCAGATGTGATGAGTTCAACCCGGATTGCTCGCTGAACATCCGAATCAGCTCGCTGAGCAGCGTCCCGAAGGCGACGACCACCAGCGGGGCGGGGATCAGCGACTTCTTCAACACCTTGATCTTGTTCCAGAGCATCAGAATGCCGACGCAACTGAGCCCGATGATCGCCGCAGTGGTGTTGATGTCCCCGACCAGCCGCACAAATTCCGAGAACGTGTTTTCGTGGTCCGGCTGAATGAACGACATCTCCCCTTCCGGGTCGGTGTCGTGTCCCAGCACGTGCGGGATCTGCTTAAGAATCAGAATCAGACCGATCGCCGCGAGCAGTCCTTTGATGACGGCGGCGGGAATGAACTCGGACAGGAACCCCATTCGTGCCGCCCCCAGCACGAACTGCAGCACGCCGGCGATCACGACCGCGGTGAGGAAGGCTTCGAAGGAACCGAGCGTGATCAGCTGTGCCGCAACGATGGCCGTAAAGCTCGGCGACGGTCCGCTCACGCTGGTTTGCGACCGGCTGAACGCGCCGACGATCAGGCCCCCCACGATGCCGGAGACAATCCCGGAAATCAGGGGCGCATTGGAAGCGAGCGCCACGCCGAGACACAACGGCAGCGCTACGAGGAACACAACCAGGCCGGAGATGAGATCACGCGGAATCGTTTGCAGGCTGATTTTAGTCTGATACGGCATCAGTCGCTCTTTCCGGACACAAAACGACCGGGCGGAAGACGGACGCTGTCTCCCGAGGCACGGCCCAAAACATAACAATTTTGTAAGCTAAGACGGGCGACGAGGCAAGTCAGAAGCGGGAGAAAAGTGGCAAGTGGCTACTGGACAAAGTGTTGCAGCAATGCCTGATAACCGCCGTCACCTTGCGCCGACGGTCGGAACACGGCTGCTTCCAAGAGTCTGGCCTCTGGATGCAGCGCGAGAAAACGCATGATGCGTTCCTCGTTTTCTTCCGGCTCGATGCTGCATGTGGAGTACAGCAGTCGCCCACCGGGACGCAGCCGCATCCAGCTTACGGCAAGCAGATTCGCCTGCTGTTCAACCAGATCGATGATGTCACGCGGCTCAAGGCGCCACCGCGCCTCCGGGCGTCGATGTAAAACGCCGGTATTGGAACACGGCACGTCGAGCAGAATGGCGTCGAAAGGTCCTTCGGGCAGCAACGTCCCGTCGGTCTTGACGAACTTGCCGCGGATCGAAGAAAGCCCCAGCCGTTTGGCGTTTTCGTCAATCCGGGTAAGCCGTTCGAAGTCGACATCGGTGGCGATGATTTCGCCGTGATCGTCCATCAGTTCGGCGAGATGCGTTGTTTTTGTTCCGGGAGCAGCACAGACATCCCACACCCGATCCCCCGCACCGGGAGACAACCGCGGCGCGGCCCGCATGGCCGTTAGATCCTGCGGTGTAAATTCGCCCGCCGTAAATCCCGGAATCTGTGGAATCGCCGGGCCCGAGATTAATCGCAGCGCATCGGGATGATCCGCGATCGGTTCGACCTTCACTCCTGCGGCCTGCAGCTTTTCCATCAACGCCGTCGGAGAAGTTCGCCGCCGGTTCACGCGCAGATAGGTTTGCGGCGCTGTATTGCTCGCCATCGCAACCGCGCAAACTTCCTCCGGTGACATCCGCTGACACCACCGCTGGGTCAGCCACAACGGCAAGCTGAAGGCACTCGCGACATAAACCGCCAAGTCCGCAGCGGGATCGGGAAAGACGGCCTCGGTCAGCCTTCGGTAATACCCGCCGGTTAACGGAAGAGCATCGAAGGCCGGCTGGTCACTCCGTTCTTCCGTACAGAGGCGGCCGATGCTGCGCAGCACCCCGTTGGCAATCTTGGTCCAGCGGTGATAGCCGAGCGACTTCGTCAGCTCCACGACTTCGTTCACCGCCGCGTAATCCGGCACGTCATCCAGGAATGCGAGCTGATATGCACCGAGTGATAACAGTGTCTGCAACGACGGTTCGAGCGAATCGAGTGGGCGACTCAGTACTTTCTGCAGCAGCACGTCGAGCGTGGCCTGCCGGCGCACCACGCCACAGACGAGTTCGGTCACCAGCCCGCGCTGAGCCCCGGGCCAATTCCAGCGGGTGAACGCCGCGTGCAGTCGATCCTGCACCCATTGCTGTGAGGCGCGGTATTCGTCCAGCTGCCGGAACGCGAACTCGAGCGCATTCTGCGGACGCAGACCCAATGGCGCCGAGCGGCGAGACCCCGACGACTCATCGGAACGGTTCACACAGTTTCTCCAGGTCGGCGAAGTACTCCGGATAAGTCTTCGCCGTGCAGCCCGGATCGGCAATCCGGATTCCGGGGACTTTCAAACCAATCAGCGCAAAACTCATCGCCATGCGGTGATCGTCATAGGTGTGCACGAGGCCAGGCTGCACGGGGCCCGGATGAATGGTCATGCCATCCGGATGTTCGTCCGCCTGGATGCCAAGCCGCCGCAACTCCGTGACCACCGCAGCGACGCGATCCGTTTCCTTCAGTCGCATGTGCGCGACGTGGCGAATCGTCGTCGGCCCCTCGGCAAAGACGGCGACGGCCGCGAGAGTCTGGGCGGTATCGCTGATGGCGTTCATGTCGACGTCGACGCCCCGCAGCGGTCCGCCGTGTACGGTCAGACTGTTGGCGTTCCGTTCCACGCGGCAACCCATGCGTTCCAGCACATCGACGAAGTGGACATCGCCCTGCAACGCGTACTCCGACAACCCCTCGACCGTCACACTGCCGCCGGTGATTGCCGCCGCTGCGAAGAAATAACTGGCGGCGGACGCATCCGGCTCAATGTCATAGTTCCCCGCGCGATACGGCGTGGGAACCGTGCGGTAACGGCCGGGGATCGTGGTATCAACCGTGACACCAAACCGGGCCATCACCCCTAATGTCATGTCGATGTAAGGTTCGGAGACCAGCGGGCCGGACAGGCAGATTTCAATCGGTCCCCGCGCCTGTGGCGTGACCATCAGCAAAGCACTGAGAAACTGGCTGGAACGTTGTGTTTCGACCACCGTCGAACCGCCCGGCAGCCCCGTTGCGGTGACGATGACAGGCGGGCAATCGGTGCCGGCTTCGCAGCGAGTGTCGGCCCCGAGGTGATTGAGCGCATCAAGCAAATCGGCAATCGGCCGCTGCCGCATCCGGTCATTGCCATCGAGACGGAAGGTGCCATTCCCAATCGTGCACAATGCCGCGAGGAATCGAATGCTCGTGCCGCTGTTTTCAAGATAGAGTTCGGCCGCTGCGGCGGGAATGCGCCCCCCCTGCCCGGCGACGTGAATCGTCGTCGGCTCTTCCCCGGGCGTCACGGTAATCCCGAGTCGGCCAAGGCTGTCGATCATCACCGCGGTATCGCGGCTGTGCAGGATTCCCCGGAGCGTGGAAACGCCATCAGCCATGGCGGCAATGAGCAGCGCGCGATTGGTCAGGCTCTTCGATCCCGGCGGACGCACGGTCCCGCAGAGCGGTTTCGAAACGGGAACAATCGCAGCGAACTCGGCCATGTGACTCAGCGGCCCACAATAAGGGAACACCCCCGCGATCCTTCACAGAAGTGGCGGAAACGCCGCATTCTAACCGGAAGTGGCGTGCGTTCCCAATGACAGCAAAAAAGCCCAGGGAACACATTCCCTGGGCTTCTAGAACTGTCAATTCACAAGGACTTAGTCCATGTGGTCGTCGTGGCCGCCACCCTTCGGCTCGTCCTTCGGCTTCTCGGCGATGAGGGCATCGCTGGTGAGGAGCAGGGTGGCGACGCTGGCGGCGTTCTGGAGGGCCGAGCGGGTCACCTTGACCGGGTCGATGACGCCGGCGGCCATGAGGTCGCCGTACTCCCCGGTGGCGGCGTTGAGACCCTGGCCGAGGGGCAGCTCGGCCACCTTGGAGGTGACGACGTAGCCCTGAAGGCCGGCGTTCTCGGCGATCCAGCGCAGCGGCTCGGCCCTCATCCAGGCCGTCAAGGTCATCGACGGCCTCGGCCTCGAGGGTGACGAGAAGGTCGGTGCGTCCATCGTGCGCAAGGCCGCGGCCGAGCCGCTGCGCTGGATCGCCGAGAACGCCGGTCTGCAGGGCTACGTCGCCGTCGCCAAGGTGCAGGACCTCGACTCGGGGATGGGCCTGAACGCGGCCACCGGC
>DASRYX010000647.1:0-19296 GCA_035686985.1 Planctomycetaceae bacterium
CCTGAAGGTCATGCTGCTGCTGACAGTGCTGTCGCTGGCCCCTTCGATTCTGATGATGACGACGTGCTTTGTGCGGTTTGTCATCGTGCTGGGATTGCTGCGGCAAGCGCTCGGAACGCAACAACTGCCGCCGAATCAGGTAGTGGTCTCGCTGTGCCTGTTTCTCACCGCGATGGTGATGATGCCGGTCTGGCAGGAATCGTACGACAGCGGGATTCGGCCGTATTCGTATCCCGCACCAGGAGAAGCGCCGATCGATGAGTACACGGCGTTTCAACGGGCGGTCGCTCCGGTCCGGCGGTTCATGGCCGATCAGATTGACCGGGCCGACAACGGCGACGCGATCTGGATGTTTCTGGATTACCAGCGACCCGCGGCTGGAAGTGTTGCCGCCCGGACGTACGTGGAGCCGCAGAGTTATGACGAAGTCCCGCTGTCCGTGCTGATTCCGGCGTACATGCTCAGCGAACTGAAGACCGCGTTCCTGATCGGCTTTCAGATCTATCTGCCGTTTCTGGTAATCGATCTCGTCATTTCCGCGCTGCTGATCAGCATGGGGATGATGATGCTGCCGCCGGTGCTGATCTCTCTGCCTTTGAAGCTGCTCTTGTTCGTGCTGATCGACGGCTGGTTCCTGACTGTGGGCATGCTGCTGGAAAGCGTCCGCCCGATGACGGGGTAGAAGCCCACGGTTTCTTAACCGTGGGTCTCTTCGCGTGAATAGCTATGAGTGCATCATGACGCCAGACACAGCCATCGAACTGACGCGCCAGGCGGTGATGATGGCGTTCATGCTCAGCCTGCCCGTGCTCGCCGCGGCCATGCTGATGGGGCTGCTGATCTCGGTCGGCCAAGCGGTGACGCAGCTGCAGGATCAGACCTTGAGCTTCGTGCCCAAGCTCGTCGCGATGGTGTTCGTGCTGCTGTACACACTGCCGTGGACGCTGCACCTGCTGATGGAGTACGCGGCGGATGTCTTTCAGGCGATTCCTACGCATTTGTGAGTTCTCCATTGCGGGAGGGCGAAGCTCCTGCTGAGCCGCAACGAGGCAACACGCGTTGATGCACTCGCGGCTCAGCAGGAGCTTCGCCCTCCCGGTTGATGAATTGAACGGTGATGGATCCACTCAGCGTTCTGTTAAACCCCGAGCAGGTGTTGCCGTGGCTGTCGCGGTCGCTCGTGGAAGGTGCGCTGCTGGATGTCGCGCGCTTCGTGCTGGTATTGGTGCGGCTGAGTGGGCTGATGATCATCGGGCCGTTTTTTGGTCAAAGCACCGTGCCGATCAATGTGCGGGCGTTTCTTGTGATCTCGCTGGCGCTGATCATCACACCGGCGCTGCCGTCGCAGTTGCAGCGCGGATTTGCGCGGCTCGATGAGAATGAGGATGGACTGCTCTCTGCTGAGGAACTTCCGGCAGGGTTGGAACACCGGCGCGACGCGATTGTGCAGGCCCGTCACCTGCGTCCCGATGCTGCCTTGAGGTCGGACGATTATCTCACGCCCACCGCGCGTCCGCCGACGAATCTCATCGATTTCGTCGGGCTGATGGTCGGTGAATTGACGCTCGGATTTCTCCTCGGACTCGGCGTGCTGACGATTCTCTCCGGGCTGCAACTCGCGGGGCAGATTGTCGACCAGCAGGCGGGCTTCAGTCTCGGCGAAATCATCAACCCCGATTTTGACAGCACGGCTTCGGTCACCGGCCAGTCGCTGTTCATGCTGGGGACCACCATGCTGCTGGTGTTCGAACCGCTGGGGGGACACCTCACGATGTTACGCACCTTGATTCAAACGTTCGAAACGCTGCCGGTCGGTGAAGCGTTTGTGTCGCAATCCGCGATCGAGGTCGTTGGCAGCCTCGTGCAGCAATCGCTACTGCTCGGCCTCCGCGTCGCGGCTCCCCTCGTGATTACTATGTCGCTGGTGGATCTCACGCTCGGCTTTCTCAGTCACTCCGTGCCACAGATTAACCTGCAGGTGATGGGGTACGGACTGCGGGCCGGTCTGTGTCTGTTTTTCCTCACCGTGATGCTGTCCGGACTGCCGGAAGCGGTGCTGCACATCGTTCCCAACGCCCTCGAATCGCTCAACAACGTGCTGGTCAATCCACCGGATCGCTGGTGAGGGAAGGATGGCAATGGGGAGTGGGCAGTAGGTAGTCGTCAATCAAGAAAGTCCATCACCGCCGTTTATCTTCAACCCGACTGCCCACTGCCCATTCCCCACTGCCTCTAAACCATGTCTGACAGTGCCGAAAAGACCGAGCAACCGACCGAGCGCCGACGCCAGCAGGCGCGGCAGCAGGGGAACATTGCGCGCAGCGTCGATGTTACCGCGGCAGTCGTGTTGCTCGCCGCGGCTGGGGGGCTGTACTTCTTTGGACCGTCATGCGGGGAAACGTTCATCCGGCTGATGCGGGGGACGTTGCAGGGGGATGCGCTGACGACGCTGGACCGGTCGAGTGCCGTCGCGCTGATCTGGTCGCTGGCTTTCACCACGGCGGCGGCGGTCCTGCCGGTGATGCTGCTCGTCATGGTGGGCAGCCTCGCCGCATCATTGGCCCAGACGGGGTTCTTATGGTCGACCGAGGCCCTGCAGCCGAAGTGGGAGCGGATCAATCCGCTGTCGGGTTTTCAACGCTTATTCTCGCTGCAGGCGGCCATGCGACTCGTCGGCAGTCTGATCAAGATCACCGCGGTGGCCGCCGTGGCGTATTCCTATCTCACCGCGCATCAGGATGAATTCCAGTCACTCGCGCAGCAGGATTTGCCCATCCTGCTGGTGACCGCGGGGCGATCCTTCTGCGAACTCGGATTCTCGCTCGCCATCACGCTGGTGGCCCTGGCGATTCTCGATTACGGCTATCAGTGGTGGCAGCACGAGCGCGACCTGCGGATGAGCAAGCAGGAACTCCGCGAAGAAATGAAATCAATGGATGGCGATCCGCATATCCGCGCCCGTCGGCGGGAAGCGCACCGCAAGCTCGCCGAAGCCCGCGACCTGAGCGAAGTTCCCAACGCCGACGCGGTCATCGTGAACCCGATTCACATTGCGATCGCGATCAAATACGAGCCCGGGAAAATGCCCGCGCCCATTGTGGTCGCCAAAGGGAAGGACGAAGTCGCCGAGCAGATCAAAAAGATCGCGCTCGCCCATCATGTTCCGATCATCGAACGAACGTCGCTGGCCCGGTCGCTCTACAAATCCGTGAAGGTCGGTCACCCGATTCCGCCGGACATGTACGACGTGTTTGTGGAAATCCTCGCGTACGTGTATCGTCTCAGCGGCAAGAAAGTTGTTTAACGTCACGATCCCAGCGAAAGCGTTTCATGATCATCGTGCTGGCCCGCATCGAACTCGTTCCCGGCTCCCGGGCGAAGTTCCTGGAAGAGTTCCACAAACTGATGCCGCAGGTGCACGCCGAGGCGGGATGCGTCGAATACGGTCCGGCGATCGACGCCGTGACGCCGTTGCCCAAGCAGATCAAGCTGGGGGACGACGTGGTGATGATCGTCGAGAAATGGGAATCGATCGCCCATCTCGAAGCCCATCTGGTCGCGCCGCACATGACACCGTACCGCGAACGGGTCAAAGACATCGTCCGTGGGACGCACCTGATGGTGCTTGATCCGGCGTGAAGAGCCCCACGGTTAGGAAACCGTGGGCTTCAGACGACTACTTCAGCAGGGCGGTGACGGCGGGGGTGACCAGCTTCTCGTAGGAGACGCCCTCTTCGCCTTTGCTGGTGCGGTTGTCGAACCGGTGGGCGAGTTTGCCGTCGCGACCGTACACAAAGACCGCGGGAATCGAATCGACCTTAAGCGCGGCGAAGAGATCATCCGACGGTTGCGTGCAGAGCACGTTGATCAGCGGCTGCGCTTTCAGATCGGTCAATGTCTTGGTCACGCGGTCCCGATAAAATTCCGGCGGCTTCTTCTTGAGGCCGATGTAATCGCAGTTCACGCTGATGCCGACGACGTCCTTGCCGTGCTTCTCCTGCAGCGCGACAAGCTGCGGGAATTCGCGCAGACACGGTTCGCAGGAAGTCGACCAGAAATCGATCACAATCACCTTACCGGCGTGATCTTTCAGCGACGCCTGCAGCTCGTCCCACGTGTGCGGCTGCAGGGTGACCTTCGGTTCTTCAACCGCACCGCTGCACGTCGGGCAGGTCATCGATCCGGCCCAGACCAGCCAGCCAAGACCGCCGACCGCGAGGAGAAATCGCAGACTATTCGCACGCATCGCGTGGCTCCTGTTCAATTTTGTGAGGAGATCCTATTGTGACGGCTGGTTATTGAATCAGCAACCGCCGCGGTGTTCCCGGTGGCATCAGTCCCTCGCCAATTCCAGCAATCGGCAGAACTCGGGGTCATTCCGTAACGGGGCAAAATCGGTCTCTTTCGGGATGAGATCGAGCAGCCGGCGCTCCATCCGTAGCGCTCGTCCCAGCCACGACAGCGCCTGCGGTTTGTTCCCTGCGAGCGAGTAATAGCACGACAGATTGTAGAGCACGATCGATTCGTTGCGATGCGTTTCATACGCGGACAGCATCGTGTCGATCGCGTCGGCGAGGCGGTCGAGCCGTTTATAGCACCACGCCATCGCCATCAGGATGTCGAGTGTGTCGGGCTGGAGATGATTGCACTGCTCGAACTCGGCGAGCGCCGCCGCCCAGTCCTGCCGGGCGCGAAAACATTCGCCGAGCAACCGATGGTAGTCGTACTCGACATCTTCCGTGTTGCCGATCGCCGAGAGTTCGGTCAGCGCATGATCGACCATCCCGAGCTGCAGATAACCTTCTGCAGCATCGAAGCGGCGACGAATCTGCGCGGGCGTCAGCGGCATGCGATTCCTTCCGGAAAGTCACGCGCCGTTCTACCGCACCGCAGCAGTCTCGTCCATCATACGGGAACGGCGATTATCCTTTCAGTGACCAACGTGCTTGCCGGAGCTGGGCCAGCGGCGATTCCTTCAGCTTCTCATACCAGACGGTGACGAACCGATTGGGTTCGACCTCCACGGTCGAAGGATAACCGAGATCGCCGCCGACCCCGTCGCCGCTGATGGTGAGCGGTTCGCTCCACGTCTTGCCGTGATTGCTGGAGAGCCGCACCTGATTGCCGAACGGCGGCCGCCGGTAACCGTAACTCATCATCAACCGGCCGTCGCGCAATCGCAGCAGATGCGACGGCAATCCCCACACGCCGATGGAGTGCGGCGTCGACCACGTTTTGCCGCCGTCCGTAGATTCACACTGCAGCGTCTCCCCCTTGTTCGCGGCGCTGTGATTGCGGATATGGCAGAGGATCGTGCCATCCGCCGCTTCAACGGCATGCAGTTCGTGATAATCCGCCGACTTGTCTCCCGGACGCACGGGAATGTCCGCGAGATAAGTCCACGTGACGCCGTCATCCTTCGACACACACACTCCGACCTTGCGGCCTGGTCCCCAGAGATCGACGCCGGGATAAATCAGATCGCCGTTTTTCAGACTCACCGGACCGTGTGGGCTGTTCAGCGGGACGCGATACCGTGCGGACCAGTTCACGCCGCCGTCGGTGGAGCGGAACATCCAGCAGCCGAGTTCTGCTTTCCGTTCTTCCGCGGTGAGACGATTGTGGACCGCTTGCCATTCCCGCAGCTGCAGTTCCGGAAACGCACCGGGTTCTCCGGGCTTTGCGGCTTCGGCTTTCGTCAGCAGGGGTTCATAGGCCAGTGAGGTGAAATTTGTAACGAGCAGCGTCCCCTTCGCCGTTTCGACAATGCCCGCGTCGCGGTCGTCGCTGGGGCCGTCGTACAGCACCTGTGGCCATCCCCAGGTCTTGCCGCCGTCTTTCGACCGCATGGCTTCCAGCCGACCGAAGGGGCAGACGTGGGATTCCCGTCCTCCAGAGAAGACGAGCCACAGTTCGCCATTCTGGCGGCGGGTCAACGTCGGCCAACCATGATAGAGCGGCGGCTTCCAGCTGATGACCCGCGTTTCTTCGATCTTGATCGCCGCGTCATTGGCGAAGAGATGCGCCGGCCACCAGCAGGCCGCGCTCAGTGCCGTGGTCGTCGTGGTCAACCAGTCGCGGCGGGACAGCGGGCGAGGCATGCGGTGTCTCCGAGTGATCAGGGCGAAGCTTTCTTTCGCCCGGTGAATTTGGGCGGCGGCGCCTGTTTCGGCACGATGTTCTTCCGCATCTGCTTCTGCAGGTGCGGTAGTTTGGTCGCCGGTCGTCGCGGGCCGGGTTTCGATTGGGCCATGATGCGGCACCTCACAACATTCAGCGTGAGACAGGCGGAATATAACGGTTCGCCAGTTCCGCGTAATCTTCCCGCACCGGGCTGAACACATCCAAGACCACCGCGGGACCGTTCACCGCCACCGCGCGATGTGGCGTGTTCGGCGGAATGATGAACAGCGACCCCGCGTCCACGACACGGGTTTCCTCACCAATGGTGAGCTGCACCTGTCCCTTGAGCAGGATACCGCCCTGTTCATGCGGATGGTGATGCAGCGGGACTTCTGCCCCATCATCCATCTCCAGGTACGACAGCATCAGATTCTGTCCGAACGGTGTCCGCATCCGACACCCTGGCACCGGTTCAATCGGTGGAATCGCGGAAAGATCGACGAAGCCCATCAGTGGTTTCTCGCACTCGTGACAACAGGAAGCCGTCTGTCGTCACAATAGCGCCCCTCGTGAAAGAATCCCAGCGAAGACCGGCTGAAGATCCCGCGGTGGAAACCTCTGACCCTCGGATGCTAGCTACCGGGCTGGAAAACAAAAACGCCTGATCCGCAATCGTACGGACCAGGCGTTTGAATGAAAGCGGCGTTCGCAGACGCCGAGAGGCTCCGCCCGGATTCGAACCGGGGATGGTGGATTTGCAATCCACTGCCTTAGCCACTTGGCTACGGAGCCGACGCACGGATTTATCGGCACAATCCGGGCAACCGTTGAGTCGGAATCGAACCTTCCATGACGGACAACCCACAGGCCTCGCAGGATCGGTTTCTTCCGGCTCAATCGTGTCGGAATGCTAAAGTCTGAGACTCTATCGGTCAAGTGGACGGAAACGGTTATGTTGGCCGGGGATCTTGCGGGCTCTGGGATGTGATTGGGGAGTGTTCAGTAGTGAGTTTGGTCTCGCCGTCCGCATTTCGAAACGCGCGCGGTAGAGATGACATCGTCCGGGTGGTATCGTGCTTCCCGCCCGGAGTGAAATTTTCAGTGTTGGTGTGTTCATCACGCCATTCTTGTCACTGATCCGGTCCGATCGGCATGGCGGCCGGTCGCTCTCAGGATGCAGGGAAGTCTGCGTTCAATAGCGAAGGCCTGATGATGTCGTCGACCGTATCGCGCCCCGAGACCGAGCAGGATCTCATCCAGCGGGCGCAGAGTGCTGTCAGCTCCTGCAATTGGGAAGTCGGCCAATGTGCGGGGTTATGGACCAAGCGGTTCGCCCGCGGTCGAACCGATGCGGATTTCGCGCTGCTCGTTGGACTGACCGGCGACCAGGTCTATCAGCGTCGCCGCGTGTGGGAAACCTTCGGCGATGTCTCCGCGAACTATCCCGCGCTGAAATGGTCGCATTTCTACGCCGCGTTGACGTGGGATGACGCTGCGGAATGCCTGCAATGGGCCAATGACATTGGCTCGACTGTCGCGGAAATGAAAGCGTGGCGGCGGGCGCAGCGCGGGGAGGATCTCACTGAAGCGGCCGACGAGGCGGAATACGGCTGGCTGGCAAGCGACCCGGTCGAGGTCCGCATTCCCGGCGATGGCAGCGGGGAGAGCACCACCGGCAGCGGCGTGGTGCAGGCCTTCGAGTCAGTCCCGTTCGTCACCGGGGTTGCTCGGCAGTCTGATCCGCAGGATGGGGAATACGCTCCGTTCAATGCGCATGCGGTGATGGGCCCGCCGGTCGATACCTCGGCCGCCGAGCGTCCCGCACCTTCCTTCGAACAGATTGTGCGGCGGCTCACAGGCACGCTGGAACGGTGTCTGGCGGCGGTCAACGCCGACGATTTTGCCGATCACCTGGGCGAACTGCCGGATAAAGACCGGAAGCGGCTGCGGAAGGTCCTGTCACAATTGGGAGAAAAAGCGGGCGAACTCCAGTAGGATGGCATCATCTCCGGGGCTTGACCGGGTGCGGTCTCGCTCTGGTGCAGGAGTTCCACCTCAGTGAGTGAAACAGCCGATCCGCCGCCGCCCGTTGTGTCCGATTCCAAGCCGGGGACGGTCAGTTCCTCGCTGGTTGCCATCCTGCTCGTGGCGGTCGCCGCGATCATGCTGCGCCAGGCCGGGTTGTGGCCGCGGCTGTTTTCATCCGCCTCATCCGCGCCTCGGGTCGTGACACCGCGCGGCGACCTGGCGGCGAGCGAGAGGTCGACGATCGAGATCTTCGAGAGCGCTTCCCCGAGCGTGGTCCACATCACCAGTCTGGCCGTTCGGCGCGATCTGAATTTTAATGAGCTGCGGTTACCGGAAGGGACCGGAACCGGCTTCGTCTGGGACGATCAGGGGCACATTGTCACCAACTATCATGTCATTCGGTCCGGAAATCGGGCACGGGTGACTCTGTCCGACAATTCGCCTTGGGACGCCCGCCTTGTCGGAGTCGAGCCGGACAAGGACCTTGCGGTTCTCAAAATTGACGCTCCGCCCGGCAAATTGAGGGCGATCCCCGTCGGAACCTCGGGCGATCTGAAGGTCGGCCAGAATGTGTTCGCCATCGGTAACCCGTTCGGTCTCGATCAGACATTGACCACTGGGGTCATCGGCGGACTGGGACGCGAAATCCAGAGCCAGTCGAACCAGACCATCGAAGGCGTGATTCAAACCGATGCGGCGATCAACCCCGGCAATTCGGGGGGACCACTTCTGGACAGTGCCGGGCGGCTGATCGGGGTCAACACCGCGATTTACAGTCCCACCGGAACGAATGCGGGGATTGGATTCGCCGTCCCGGTGGACATTGTCAACGATGTCGTGCCACAACTGATCAAGCACGGACGCATCGACCGGCCGACGGAGCGACCGGGGCTGGGCGTGACGCTGGTGAGCGATGAAATCGCCCGAAAAATGGAGATTGCCAGCGGCGCACTCGTCGCGAAGGTGCATGATGGCAGCGCGGCGATGGAAGCCGGCGTGCGGAGTCCGTATCAGGATCGCGCCGGGGAATGGCATGTCGACGTGATCACGTCGCTGGCCGGGCAAAAGATCGACAGTGTCGACGACATCAGCAAAGCCCTGCGAAATCGAAAAGTCGGCGAGACGGTACCTCTGATCTTGCAGCGTGATGGCGAAGAGGTCACGCTGTCGATTACCCTACAGCCCTTGCAGCCGTCCCCGCGCTGACTCCCATCCGGATCGAAAGCCGTTCATCATGCCCGAGCCCGCGTTGACACAGATCCACAAAATCAACGAAATCACCGTGGTAGAATTCGGGCCGCGCTGCAAACACATTGATGAACCGGTGGTGGAGCTCACTTCTCGCGAAGTGATGGACGCAGTCGCCACCGCATCGCCGCCGAAGGTCGCGCTGGATCTGTCGCACACCGAGTTTTTTGGATCGAGCTTTATCGAAGTGCTGTTCCGCGCGTGGAATCGGCTGCAGCACAAGCCCGGCGGACAAATGGCCCTGATCGGTCTCGCACCCTATTGCCGCGAAGTGCTGGAAATCACGCACCTCGACAAACTCTGGCCAATCTACGACACCCGCGACGCCGCCATCCAGGCAATGAAGTCCGCGTAGGGTCCGCTGTGCGGACCGTTGGGTGTCATAGCGTGAAGGATGGTCCGCATAGCGGACCCTACGCTTAACGTCCTTGCGGCAACAGCCCCATCGTTTCGGGATACCCGACCATCAGGTTGAAGTTCTGTACCGCGACGCCGGACGCGCCTTTGATCAGGTTATCGAGGCAGGCGAGGATCACGACACGGTTCTTGACGACCCGGACGGTCATGTCGAAGAAGTTGGTGTAGGCGGTATCCTTGCTGCCCGGAATCCGGTCCACCACGCGGACGAACGGTTTGCCGCGATAGTACTCTCGACACGCCGCGAGCATCTCCGCCGCCGAGGCCGCCTTCGCCGGGACCGCGTAAATTGTCGCCTCGATCCCCCGGTCCATCGGCGTCAGATGCGGCGTGAAAATCACATCGGTGGATTTACCGGTCGCGGTCGTCAGCACCTGTTCGATTTCCGGTTGATGCCGATGGGATCCGACAGAATACGCCATCAGATTCTCGTTGCACTCCGCGAAGAGAATGTTCTGCTTTGCGGTCCGACCGGCTCCGGAGACCCCGCTTTTGGCATCGATGATGATCCCGGTCGCCTCAACAAATCCGCCGGCAATCAGCGGCGCCAGTGCGAGAATCGACGTGCTGGTGTAGCACCCCGGGTTCGCGATCAGTGATTGCCCGCGAATCTTCTCGGCGAACAACTCCGGCAGGCCGTAGACCGTGCTTCCCAACCGCCCGGCGTCGCTGTGGGCGTGCCCGTACCACTTCTCGTACACCGCGGCATCGTTCAGCCGGTAATCGGCCGAAAGATCGACGACCTTCAACCCCGCGGCGAGCAGACTCGGCACCGTTTCCATGCTCGCGACGTGCGGCAGACAACCGAAAACGACATCCGCCCGCTGCGCCAGCTGTTCCGGCGTCAGATTTTCGAGCCGCAGATCGAGCCGACCGGCCAGCGACGGGTGGACCTCGGCGAGGTGGGCGGTCTCGGTACGGCTGGTGACCGCAGTGACTGTAACCTCCGGATGATTCAGGAGAATCCGCAGTAGCTCCACCGCCGTGTAACCGGTCCCGCCCAGAATCGCCACCCGTGTCGCCATGCTGTTCCCATCGTCCGCGGTGCTGAATTGTCCCGTTGGACATCATAACCGCGGACGAAGTTCGGGGGCAGTCGACGGGTGGCCTGGGCTGGACCGAAGGGAAGCCCCGGTGAGGACGGTGTGGTTGTTCCGGGGCTTCGCGACGACGCTCCAGCCCCGGCCACCGCTCGGATCAGGTGTCGCCTTGCAGGTGGGCTTCAACGAACCAGAGCTGCTTGTCAAGGAACCGCGAGACATCGGTGAAGAGGTCAGCCGTGTCGGCATCGCCGAGTTCGGTCGCCTTGTCGATGGATGCCCGGACCTGCTTCCCAGCGGTGGCGAGCGCGGTCGACAGGGCGTCCACATGATCGCGGCCGCTGCTGATGTTCATCGGATACGCGCTCAGCGAGGTCCGGCGGGACACCGCGCCGACGGTTCCTTCGGCCATGCCGCCGAGTGCGACCAGTCGTTCGGCGACTTCATCAACCAGTGGGGCCAGTTTTTCGACAATCTCGTCGAACAGCTCATGCAGGCCGATAAACCGCGGGCCCTTGACGTTCCAGTGCGCTTGTTTTCCCTGCAGGCTGAGATCGATGAGATCCGCGAGCCGCGCATTTAAAAGCTCAGCCAGCTTCGTTCGTTTCTCCAGAGAGAGCTCGTTTTTCGTGGGGTTCATTCGTCAGATCCTTGCGAGAGCACGTTTTTGCTGATGGAAACATTCTAGGCTCATGGTCAACGCGCGACAGAGGTGCAGAAATCGTGCCGCTTGGCTTACCGGGCGTGATCAGAGGAAATCCTGCACCACGCGATTGGCGAGAAACCGCCCGGCGCGAGTCAAACGGAGCGTGATGCCGTCATCCTGGAGTAAGCCCGCGTCGACATGACGGTCAATAGCCTCCGCCGCGAGTTCATCGAGCCGGAAACCCGTTTCAGCGTGAAATCGCGCGTAGTTGATGCCGTCGCCCAGTCGCAACGCAAGAAAGATCCGTTCCCGCGCACGGTCTTCCGGGGCGAGCTCCTCGGACTCAAACGTCGGCGACAATCCGCGGTCGATTCGCGCCAGCCAGCCCCACACGCTGCGCAGATTCGTCTCTCGACGGCCGTCGACATATCGCGCCGCCCCGGGGCCATACGCCAGATACTCGCGGCCCTCCCAATACACCATGTTGTGCCGGCAGCGCTCACCCGGCCGTGCGAAATTGGAGATCTCGTAGTGCTCGAAACCAGCCGCAGCCAGGTCCTCCATGGCGGCGGCATACATGTCGCACTCCAGCTCTTCCGGAGTCGCCTGAAACTCGCCGCGACGCTGCCGGGTGTAGAACGCAGTTCCCTTTTCGATCGTGAGGCCATACGTGGAAATGTGTCCGACGCCGAGATCGATTGCGCGACGCAACGCGGTTCGCCATTGTCCCAGCGATTGTCCCGGCACGCCGAAAATCAGGTCGAGCGACACGCGCGGAATGAACCGCTGAGTGCGTCGCACAATGGTTTCCACTTCGGCGGCAACGTGATCCCGTTCGAGACATATCAACGCCGCATCTTCAAACGCCTGCACGCCGAGACTGATCCGGTTCACGCCGGCATCACGAAGCACGACAAGTTTTTCTTCGGTGAGATCGAGCGGATTGGCCTCGACCGAAACTTCGTAACCCGGTGCGAAGGTAAAGCGTTCTCGCAGGTGCCGGACCAGGTCCCGCAGGTGTTCGGCCGTCGGATGCGTAGGGGTGCCACCGCCGAGGAAGAGCGTGTCGAGTTCCGTCGTTCCGGAGGACGGATCATGCGGATGCCGCCGCATTTCCAGCCGCAGACTTTCCAGATAGCGCGGAATGAGATCATCGCGCCCGGCGATCAGCGTGAAATCGCAGTATCCGCAACGGTGTCGGCAGAACGGCACATGAATGTACGCCGCTCGCGGCACGGTTCGGACCACTGTTTCCAACGCAGACATCACTGTACTGTATCGACTTCCCCCGCCGACTGTTAATGCCGCCGATCGTCAACGGTTATCGTTCATCAGAGCCGCGACCGTTACTTGTATTTTGATACGCAGGATCTTGTCGTGTCCACACCGTCATTTCTCACTGCGGAGTGGCGCTCGCTGGTGATGTGGAATGTCGTCGTCGACAAAGACCTGCTGCGCCCGCATGTGCCTGTTGGAACCGAACTTGACCTCTGGAACGGCGAAGCGCTCGTCAGTCTCGTCGGCTTCCGGTTTCTCAACACGCGGCTGAAAGGCTGGCCGATCCCGTTTCACCAGGATTTCAGCGAGATCAACCTGCGGTTGTACGTTCGCCGAAGGGTCGGAACCGAATGGCGGCGGGGCGTGGTGTTCATCAAGGAAGTCGTTCCCTTGCCCGCGGTGAGTTTCGTGGCCCGCTACGTCTACGGTGAGAACTACGTCACACGCCGGATGCGGCACACGATCGATTTGCCAGCCGACGCCAAAGCCGGGCGGCTGGTCTATGAGTGGCGTGATGGCCGGGAATGGTTGCGTCTCGCCGCGAAGGTCGAAGGGACGCTGCGGGAGTTGCCGCCGGGTTCGGACGCCGAGTTTATTCTGGAACATTACTGGGGCTACACGAGTCGGCGTGACGGTCTGACCGATGAATATGCGGTAGAACATCCGCGGTGGCGCATCTGGCCGCGGGTCACGGGCGTCTTCACCGGAGATGCCACCGCCCTGTACGGCGCGGACTTCGCCGATGCTCTGAAACAGCCGCCGCAGTCGATCATCGCCGCGGAAGGTTCCACCGTCGTGGTGCGGGCCGGAACACGGTTGCCTCGTGAATGACGCCCGGGTTCGCCATACTCGAAGGGTGTTCTGTCTGGCCGTCGGTTCTTGCGGAAGTTGTCTGGAATCATGCTGAATCAATCCCGCGTGACGTGGGGCGGTTTGAAATGCCACCTGGTTGATGCGCTGCCGGCGGGCCAATCGCCGACGCGGCTGGTTTTTCTCGCTCATGGATTTGGGGCTCCCGGAACGGATCTGGTTCCGTTGGCCGAGGCGCTCTTCGAGAGTGAACCGGCGCTGGAAACCGCTGTGCGTTTCGTCTTCCCGGCGGCACCACTTTCTCTGGAAGCCGAGGGAATTTCCGGTCGTGCCTGGTGGCCGCTGAATCTGGCTCGGCTGCAAAGCCAGCTCGCGTCCGGGCGATTTGAAGATGTCCGGAAGGAAAAGCCGCCCGGGTTGCCGGAAGCCCGCGGCATGATCCACGCCCTGATTCAGGATGCTTGTACGGCGACCGGCCTGACGCCGTCGCAGTGCATCCTCGGCGGATTTTCTCAGGGGGCAATGGTGATGATGGACGCCGCCGTGTCATTGTCCGAAGCCGTAGGCGGTCTCGTGCTGCTTTCCGGAGCGGTGGTGAACGAAGGCGTCTGGAAAGCCGGCGTCGCGAAACTGTCGACGATTCCGGTCTTTCAAAGCCACGGCCGGTACGATGTCGTGCTGCCGTTTCTCGCGGGGGAATGGCTGCGCGATCTGTGGTCCGCGAACACGCCGCCGGTCGAATTTGTCGCGTTCAACGACGGGCACACGATCCCGTGGCCGGTGCTCACGGCGCTGGGAACGTTTCTAAAGGCGCGTCTGGCGTAATCGTATTGCCGAGCGTCGTGAATTCGGAAATTCGATGGGCGGGCGCTCACATTTCCTCTATCGGGGTCGTATGATACGCGGTTCGTGCGGACGGTGGCGTCCGTGTCGCTGAATGTCTTTTCGCAGTTGATGCCGTCGTGGTTCGCACGTCTCCCGTCGTCCGTATGTTCCTGGGGCTGCTGAGTGTTGTCTTCGCCGGTCCGGTGATGGCCGCGGACGGCCCCGACACGCAATGGAAATTCGGCTGGGACGGCGTGCTGGTCGTCGGTCGGTGGATGCCGGTCACCGCCGACATCACCGTCACTGAGCCGGGCGAATATGCGATGGATGTGGCGGCGACCGACGCCGCGGGGCACACCGTCCATTTTCCGTCTCCGGCCGTCAATCTTTCGGCGGAAACACGACGGCTGACCGGGCTGTTTCAATTGGGTCGGCTCGAAGGCACCGTCACCGCACGAGTGACCAAAGCCGGGCAGATCCTCAGCGAACACGTTCTGCGTCCGGGGTTGGATCCCACCGTCCCGCCGGTGCTGAAATTGTCCGATCGGCTGTTCGTCGTCGGCAAACCGCGCGGCTTGGACGGCCTCACGCATTTCGACAAGGACGGACAACCCGCGCGCGTCGCTGTGTCAAACCAGGCGGATGGCGCAAATCTACCAACCAATCCCGCGGCGTATGACGGCGTGCAGGCCGTGTTGCTCGCGGGGGATCAGCGATTGCCCGACGCCGTGCAAGTCGCACTGCTGGACTGGGTGCGTCGCGGCGGGCGGTTGATTGTCTCGATCCCGAAGGATGTCGCCGGTTGGAGTACGAATCCGCTGCGGTCGCCGTTGCCAGTGGATGTGAAACCGGAACCGTATGTCGTCCGGGAACTGGGTTCGCTGGAAATCTTCGCCGGTCGCAACGTGCGCATTCCCATCGCCGGGCGGCTCGCTGTCGCCAGACTCGAAATGCGCGAAGGGCAGGTGCTGGCCGGTACGCGTGAGGAGCCGCTGCTGGTGAGCGCTCCCCTCGGATTCGGCGACGTGACGGTGCTCGCTCTCGATCTCACGCAGGCGCCCCTCGCCAACTGGGGCGCGCTCGCCGACTTCACCGCGCATCTTCTGAAAGTCTCGAATGTCTCCGCGGCGAATAGTCGCCGGTCGCAACAGATCGGTCAGCTGACGACGACCGGGATCACCGACATGGCATCGCAGATGGTCGCATCGCAGGACTATTTTCCCGGCGTCCGCAGTGCCTCGCCGTGGGTGGTGATGGGGTGGATGCTGCTCTACATCGCGATTGTCGGACCGGTGGACTATCTGCTCGTGCATTACGTTTTCCGCCGTCCTGCGTGGACATGGATCACCGTTCTCGTCTCGGCGATCGGTTTCGGCTGGATCGCAACGCAGTCAGTTTATTCCGCTTCGGTGAGCAGCTTCCTGTTGAAACAGGTCGACGTGGTGGACATCGACGTCGCCGGGAAATTCGCGAGGCATCGGACTTGGGCGGCGCACCATGCTCCGGCCACGGCCCGCATTGACTGGGACTTCGCCGCCTCCGGGAAGGCGACTCGGCCGCTGCTCTCTCCGTTCGCGGCTCCGGAATCGACCTTGGGCGGGATGTATCGCGCCCCCGGCTCGGAATGGGGACGCACCGACTACACCGTCGACCTCGCCGCGAGCCGCCTGGAAAAGACCCCGGTTCTCGAACGCAGCACGCAATCCTGGCTCGCCAGCTGGGTCGAAGCCGATCTGAACGTCGTAGACAGCGACCTGCGGGCCGACGGTCTCGGTCGCCTGACCGGTCGGATGACCCAGCATTTTTCGGGGACGCTGCATCAGTGGATGCTCGTATTCGGGAATCGCGTCTACCGCCTGCAGGACGATCGCGGTGCTGAGGACAGCCTGCCGTGGTCTTCGGGTACGACCGTGGCGCTCGACGATGCGCGCATTTATCAGCGCGAACTGCGGGGGTTGTTGACCGGGTCCGTGGCCCGGCTGGAACGCCGCGAGCAGACCGGAAACACGGTCACCACGGGAAGCTTCCGCAACGAGCTGACCCGTTATGATCCGCAGGAGCGCGATCCGCTCGCCATCTGGCGGATGATCACCTTTCACACCGAAGCCGGCGGTGACAGTTACACCTCGTTGAGCAACGAACTCCTGCAGGCCGATGACTTGTCGCGCCAGCTGGCGTTGGGCCGCGCGGTCCTGTTCGGACGGCTGGAAGCACCATCCTCGATGACGATCAAGGCGGCGGGTGAAACCGTGGCCCCCACCGAATCGACCGTGATTGTCCGCCTGATTTTGCCGGTGGGGCGCTCCACTGAACTCCCCACGACGTTGCCGAAGCTCGTGGAATAAGCCCACATTTTTGAAACTTGACCGCGGACGTTTGAGGAACCGTTGACCGTGATCGAAACCCGCCAGCTGACGAAGCGCTACGGCCATCTCATCGCCGTCAACGAGATCAACCTCGTGCTTGGCGAGGGCGACGTCTTCGGCTTCATCGGTCCAAACGGTTCGGGCAAAACCACCACGATGCGGATGATCGCGACGCTGCTCCAGCCCGATTACGGCGAGGCGTACGTCTGCGGAAAATCGATCTACACGAACCAGCAGGAAATCCGCCGGCTCGTCGGTTACATGCCCGACTTCTTCGGGGTGTATGACGACATGACGGTGATGGAGTACCTCGAATTCTTTGCGGCCGCATATCGCATCCACGGTCCGGGCCGGCGGAAGGTGTGCGAGGAAAAGCTCGAACTCGTCGACATGAGTTTCAAGCGTGATGCCATGGTGAACCAACTCTCGCGCGGGCAGACGCAGCGCGTCGGACTCGCGCGCGTCCTGCTTCACGAACCCCAGGTGCTGTTGCTCGATGAACCCGCGAGCGGTCTCGATCCCCGTGCGCGCATCGAGATGCGCAACCTGCTGCGACGGCTCGGCGAACTGAAGAAGACCGTGATTGTGTCGAGCCACATTCTGCCGGAACTCGCCGACGTGTGTACCCGCGTCGGGATGATCGAAAAGGGCAATCTCATCGTCGATGGCTACGTCGACGAAGTCATGCGGAAAGCCCGCCACCACATCCTGCTGCAGATTCGCGTCGCCGAACGAACGGACGCTGCCGCAAAACTGCTCGAACAGCACCCCATGATCGACCGCGTCGAAGTCAAGAAGGACATCATTGAAGCGCGGTTGAAACCCGGTGTGCTCGATTACAGCGATATTCCGTCGGCCCTGATCGAAGCCAAGTTCAAGGTGGCGTTGTTCCGCGAGGAAGAAGTGAACCTGGAAACGGCGTTCCTCGCGCTGACGCAGGGGTTGGTGCAGTAAGGTTGAGGATCTGAGAAGCCAGGGATGGATACATGGATGGCAAGATCGAGTACTGCAATACCGATCTGGAACTTATCTCTCGCGATGATCTTACGGAGTTGGCTTCCGCTCTCGCTGCTATTGGGGTCGCTCCTCTGCACGTGACACTGGGGCAAGATGGTCAGTGGTACTCATGGCTTGAAACCGAGCAATCTTTTGACGAGCCGGAATCAAACATCGGCGTCATGATGGATGCCATAGAATCCCTTTCAGCACCCATGCATGCTGCTTGGGAACGATGTTCCCACCGCGAGTTTAATATCGGGTACGATTGCGGCGACGAACCTTGGGCATTCAATCAAGGGTTGACGAACAAGTTGCTTGTTCGGATTGCTGCGTCAGGCGCTTCGTTGCGTTGGACCCTCTATCCTGACCGGCCGGATTCAACTGAAGAATCTGGCATAGACGACGAAGACAAATCGGAATCGCCATGACGCTTCCCACACCCACCGATCTTGCCGCACGGTTGCATCCGCAGTGTTCTCGGCGGGAGGTGATCGAAGTCCGCGAGTTTCTGCAACAGCAGGGAACGTTTCGTTTCCCGACGCTCAACAGCGGCCTCTTCTCGGCATCGGCGAACGATAACGAGGAGTTTGCCGCGACCGGGTATCGCAACGCCTGGGTACGCGATACCGTGCACATCGCGCACGTGCTCTGGCGGACTGATCAACCGGGAATGGCGGTCCGCGCGGTCGAATCGCTGATGACGTACTTCCAGAAGTACCGGCATCGCTTCGCCGACATCATCGAGGGGCGTGCCGACGCGAACGACCCGCAGCAGCGCCCGCATATCCGCTTCGATGGTGACCGGCTGGAAGAAGTCGACGAGAAATGGTCGCACGCGCAGAATGATGCGCTCGGCGCTTTTTTCTGGCTCTACCTGAAGATGGTCGCGGAAGGCACGCTGCGGCCGTCCCCGGCGCAGTGGGACATGCTCGCCGATTTCCCGGCATACTTTCGCTCGGTGCGCTATTGGGAAGACGAAGACAGTGGTCACTGGGAAGAGACCCGCAAGATCGCCGCGTCCAGCATCGGGATCGTGGTCGGGGCGCTGCGACTATTGCAGACGCTGCTCACCGACGACAAATGCGATTACGCGTGGAGCCGGACAAAGAACGGCGTCGGCGGTGATGAACTCGCGTGGTTGCAGCAGCAGGGCGAAGCCGCTCTCAAGATGATTCTGCCCTACGAGTGTCTGCAGCCCGATCCCACGCAGCACCGGCGCTACGACTCGGCATTGCTCTTTCTTAGCGAGCCATTCGGGGTTGTTACCGCCGATATGGCCGCGCAGATTGCTGACGACGTCCGCAATCACCTGATGGGACCGATCGGCATTCGCCGGTATCTTGGCGATTCCTACTGGTGTGCCGACTACAAAGATAAGCTTTCTGTGGATGAACGCACAGCGGATTTCAGCGACAATCTGGCCGAACGCAATCGGCTGCTGGAGCCGGGAACTGAAGCGCAGTGGTGCCTGTTTGATCCGACACTGTCGGTGATCTACGCCCGCCGTTTCGCCGAG
>DASRYX010000648.1:0-8588 GCA_035686985.1 Planctomycetaceae bacterium
TGCGAACGTTGTTCTCTTCCGCGATCGCTTTGACCATAAAGTTCGGGCCGTTGCCGATGTAAGTGTTCGCGCCCATGAACACCGCGCCGCACGACACGGCAGCGAGAATCGCTGCGGATCGCGCCCCCAGCTCGAGATAAACGGCGAGATACCGGCCGGTGTCCGGCACGCCTTCCACGCCACAAGCGGCGACCGCAAACGCGAGGTACGTCGGGGCGTTGTCAAGGAAACTCGACAGCAGCCCGACGATCCAGAAGAACTCCGCCGTGGTATCGAGGCCCAACTCGCGGCCGTGCACATTCAGCAGCGCGAGCGCCGGGATCATCGTCGTGAAGATGCCGGCGAACAGAATCGCGACTTCGAGAATCGGCCCGAAGCCAAAGCGATTCTTTTCATGCACGACCTTTCGCGTCGTGAGATAACTGGCGAGCGTGATGCCCGCCATCGCGATTTCACTGACGCCCCACGGCCACGGTTCCCCTGCTGGAGCAAGGTTGAACCAGTTCTGGCCGGACGCGATCACCGTCGCAATGATCGCCGCGAGAAAGACAAAATTCAGCCCGCCTTCAATCCCGAATTTCTCGGGTTCATGCGGCACGGGAATCTCCTCTTCGTGATGGCGACGTTCCCACATCAGAGCGAGCGAATCCCAGACGAAGAAGATCGCCAGCAGGATGCCGTTGACCATCAGCCATTGCGGCCACAACCGCAGCGTCCAGTCAAAGGGCACACCCTTCAGGAACCCGATGAACAGCGGAGGATCGCCCAGCGGCGTCAGCAATCCGCCACAGTTCGACACGGTAAAGATGAAAAACACCACGATGTGGGCCACCCGCGTGCGGCGTTCATTCGCGCGCAACAGCGGACGGATGAGCAGCATCGACGCACCGGTGGTTCCAACGAAGCTCGCGATCAGCGTGCCGACTAGCAGGAACGCCGTGTTGACCACCGGCCCGCCGACGAACGTGCCGCGGACGTAAATCCCGCCGCTGATGACGAACAGTGAACCGAGCAGCAGCAGGAAGGACACATACTCTTTGGCCGCGTGTTCCAGCGCATGACTGCCGGGCGCGCCGAGCGAGAAGAGGTATCCCGCCATGGGGATGGCGAGCACCGCCGCAATGATCGCCTTGTTGCGGTTACGTTCCCACCAGTGGGGATTCGCCAGCGGAAAAACGGCGATACAACCCAGCAGCAGGACGAACGGCAACACTGTCCCGACGCCGAGCAGCGTGCCAAGTTTCACATCATGATCGGCGGCATCGTGGTGTTCGTCGTCATTGTGCGCGGCGGTCGTCGCAACATTCGTCGGCGCTGGTTCCCCATCCTGTCCCCAGGCGTATGTGGTGACAGAAAGCACTGCCGCCAGCAATCCCCACACGACCCAATGGGCCTTCGTTCCCGACACGCTGTCATCCTTCCTTGAGCCCAGTGTCCGCACCTCGCGTTCGGAAGCACTGTAGCAGCTGGCAGGAACGGGTCACAGCAGCGGCCGTTGCCGAGCGGGGATTTACTTCACCGGCTTGAGGTAATGCTTCGTCGTGAAGTCCGCGACTTGACGACCCATGATGACACCTGAGCTCGCATCGAAGAACCAGTGCACGCCCAGGTAAATCCGGCTCATCGCATTCTCGTTCTCGACCTGCGTCAGCGTCGTGTAATGCCGCTTGGACAAGGGGCGGATCACACCCAGCGCGTCGGTGGTGACGCCATTGCATTCATCAGAGACGAAGTCGAACTCGATGTTGTCGGTGCCATAGAAATTGCGCAGCGTCTGGCAGAGTGCGGCCCCGAACGTCGCATGACCGGACGGATACGCCGGGAACGGGGGCGTAAAATCGGTGCCGCTGAGGTTGCTCGCGGGAGCACCAAGCGGAGTCCAGTTCACGTCCCCCTGCGTGTTCGGGTTGCCATCACCCAGGCCGCTGGGGCCAGTGCCTTCATCGGCCTCGCGGATGCCGAGCACCGGCCGCCAGAAGTTGTAGTGATATTTGGTTTCCCAGCAGGCGATCCCGGCATCGGCCATCGCGACATTGATGAGCGCGAACAGCCGGGCGTTCGTCAGGACATCGTTCTGCTTGTTCTCGGCGATCACCCGTGTGAGCTGGTTATACAACCGCGGCGGCGGCCCGAGCTGCTTCGTGCCGTCATATCCCCAGAAGACGCCGATGAGCGTTTGTTCGGCGGTCCGTTCGGTGGGTGAGTTCACACCGTCGCCGCCCAGTCGCAGCAGTTGATCGAACGACCACGCGTAGAAGTCGCTGTTGAGCGCCGGCGGCGGAGCCGCGCGGAACTGTTTGCCCGTGAGCAGAGCAAACGGTTTGACCGCACCCCAACCCGGCGTGAGAAAGCCCTGTTCGAGATGCAGCGGATCAGGGCGATGCTGCCCCGGCAGCGTGCCGGGCGTGTAGACCGGATTGTTCGCCGATCCGTCCTTGGCCCGGGCGTCGAGCAGCGACTTCGCCGCGATCTTGCCGACGATGATGCCCAGCACCCGCTGAATCACGTTGGTAACCGCGTTCAGATCCTGCGTCAGCGCGGCATCAAACCCCGCGGCCTGGTTCGGGTACATCGCGACGAGCGTATCATGGCCCGCTTGTGCAACCGCCGCATCCAGCGAGGCGTACTGCCCCAGGAACGGAACCAGCGTGCGATACGGCGTGAACTTCTGGTTGCAGGAGTTCGCAGCGTCGAACATCGCGAGATGCACAATGGCGATCGCCCGAGCCGCGCGCGTGGGACCGCCCTGTGACGCCGGGCCGAACGTACCGGTGTGATCCGCCGCCATGGCATCGCAGGCCAGCTGGTTCCATCGCAGGATCGGATCGGGTGTCGGCGTCGGTGCCGCGGTGACGGGGCCAACGAGACTGAACCATGCCACGGCGCAGAACGCGGCTATGCCCCAACGTCGAGACATCGTGCGACCTTTCAACGGGTTGTCGATGGAAAATCAACCACACGTTCCGGGAGCAGGAACGTGTTCACAAAGCCCGCAGTCTCGCCGAGGGACAGCAGCACTCCGGCTGCCTGATATCAAACGCTTTTTTGCGACGCCTTCAACACCAATGTGACCGAAGCCGCGTTTTTCCGGCAAAAAGCGGTCGTCGTTACCGGCTCACGAACGCAAGCCGTGATGCCGGAAATCATCATGCCGTTACAGGCCGAAACGGTTAACGGATCCCCGTGGTGCTGACGCGGGACTGGCCGATCGTCTGTTGCGCCTGCGGTCCGTTCCCCGCGGGCTTCTGTACGAACTTCGGCAGATGCACACCGTCGAAGAACCCGTACTGCGGCTTCTCCAGTGAGCGGAGGTGGCCTTCCATGTTCTCGCCGCGCTTCAGATGGACCATGAACGGGACGTTCGTTGACGTCGATTGCCACGCGACCTTGCCCTGATAAACCAGCTTGATGCCGGTGACATACTCCTGCATCTTGTAATCGCCCGATGTGAAGAAGCTGATCTCGCGCGTCTTAGGCCCCTCGACCGTCGCCACGAGATCGATCGTGCCGTTAGGGCCGACGGTGCAATCCATTTCCTTCAGCTTCTTCGTGAGCGACTGCGTGATCTTCTCTCGCTGACTTGCATCGGGGATGCCGTTCACGTCCAGCTTGACGGTGCTTCCGGCCTTGAAGACGAACAGGCTGGGATCGGTGAGTGCCTTCTTCTGCATGTCGAGCGCCACGGGATGCGGCAGTTGCCCGGCGAGCAGCGCCCCGGCTTCGACCCGTCGGTGGCGGCGATGAACGTCCAGCCGCCGACCGATTTCAATTGCTCGGCACCGTCGTACTGCCAGAGTTTGATCTGGTTCTCAACATCGACCAGGATGCGGTTGTTGGCGAGAATGAAGTTGTCATGCGGGAAGTCAATGCCGCCGTGAAACTGGGCCCCGTTGGCCGGAATCTCATTGATCAGCGCACCGTCTTCGGTGTTCCAGCAGAGCATCTTGTCCTGCGCAATGCAGCCGATCCGCTTGCCCGACGGACTGAACGCCAGATAAGGCCACGTCAGCTTCGACGGCGTCGGCCGCTGCATCGTCACTTCGCGCTTGGCGACATCGAAAATCCCGATGTGTTCGCCGTTGCTATAGGCGATCAACTTGCGATCCGGACTAAGTCCCGGCACCCCGCCGTTGACCGTGTCGAAGTAACAGATCGGCGCGATGTCCGGAAACTTCCACAACGCGACGCGGCCACTGCGACTCGACGTGGCGAGCGTTTCCGCATCGGTGAATTCCGCCCACAGCACGTCCTTGTCGGCTCCGTTGAGATCGGTATACGGCACCCATTCCACCAGCTTGGTGATCTTCGAACCGCGCAGCGTCCAGACTTCCATCCGGTCTTGATTGCCGAAGCCGAATTCTTCGCGCCGCATCACGATCTGCTTGCCGTCATCGTGCAAGGCGAGGGGAATCATCTGTCCGAGAGTACTGGCGGCGGTTCCCGCTTTGCCGGTTTCCAGATCGCAGATCAGCACGCGCGTCGTGCCCCGGGGCTTGGGTTCGCCGAGCACATATCCCACCGCGGCTTTCTTCGCCACCGCGCTGACCGCCAGTCCTTTCAGTCCCTCAAAGAAATTCGATTTCGCCGGCAACGCGACCGTCTTGCCGCGGTTCTTGAAGATCGGTTCCTCGGCCGCGGGCGGATCGAGTTTCCACTCTTCGCTGGCACCGCCGAGCGTGATCACTTCGGCTTCGGTCCAGTTGACGCTCACATCGCGCGATTGCGGGCTGGGTTCGTCCGCGTCGTCGGCGTTCTTCTTCGGCGTCGTCTTCGCTGATCCCGTGCCTTTCGGCTTGAACGGGTCATCGCCTTTCGACTTGAACGGACTGTCACTCATCTCTTTCTTGAGATCAGCGACCGCTTTCTGATCTGCGGAGCTCAGCTTCTTCAGCTCGATTTCCAGTTCCTTGCCGTCTTCGGTTTCGAGCGTGACGGTGCCGCCGTCTTCACTGAGGAACTTCGCCTTGATCTTGAACTTCCCGGAAGCATCGGACCACGTCCGCAGTTCCTGCGCGGCGGCGACGGAGACCAGGGTGAACAGCGCGACGATAAGCGCGCACGACCGCAAGAGAACGGGCTTGAGCACAGTGCTGTTCCTCTGAAGGCGCAACAGAGACCGATTGAACACACGAGATCAGCCGGGACGAAGACTCGAGGAACCCCGAGCCGTGCGCCTATTTCACCGTTTCCCGCCACCGCCCGCAAGACATCAACGAAGCTCGACGCGCTGCGATGAACTGGGTGGCTGGGTCGGAGTCCGCGACGACCCAGTTCGGCGACGAGGCGCGTGACATGATCAAGGACTGATTAAAAGATAGTTCAATGGAACTGGTCGAGTGCTGTCTGCCACATTGCCAGGCAGCGTGGTCCTTTGGAAGTCGATGCAATTCCTGTGGATTGGCTTCAATAAGCGGCAAATCCGCGCCGCGTGTGATTCTGGGTCGTCGCGGACTCCGACCCAGCCACCCATACTTTACTTACCGCACGATGAGACGGAACGGCATCAGTGTCAGTGCCGGTTCGCGGGCGAGGACTTGCAGCACGCGCAGACCGCGCAGCGATTGTTGCATCGGCTCGGGGAGCTGTGCCAGACCGTCCTTCAGCAGCGACGATTGCGTGTGCGTCTCCGAATCGAGCGAACCGAACAGCTGCTCGAACGGGTTGGCCGCCTTGGGCAGATTCAGGCGTTCGAGCTTTTCGTTCTCGACGCCCGCGGCTTTCTTGGCGTAGGCGATGGCGTCGTCGAGCGTGCCGAGGTCGTCGATCAGGCCGATCTCCTTGGCCTGCTTGCCGGTGTAGATGCGGCCGCGGGCGAGCTTTTCGAGCTTTTCGACATCCATCTTCCGCCCGGCGGCCGCCTTCTGCGTGAACTGCGCGTAGATGTCGTTCATCAGCTTCTGCATCGTTTCCCGTTCGGAATCGGTGAACGGCGATGTCATGCTGAGCACGCCGGTGTTCTTGCCGCGCTGCACGACACTGGTCGTCACACCGATTCTGGCCATCGCTTTTTCGATCGCAATCTTGCCACCCACGACGCCGATGGAGCCGGTGATCGTGCCCGGTTCGGCGAAGATGCGGTCGGCGCCCATGGCGATGTAATACCCGCCGCTGGCCGCGGTATCACCCATGCTGACGACGAACGGTTTCTTCACGGTTTCGAGTTCGTGCCACATGAGATCGCTGGCGAGCGCACTTCCTCCGGGGCTGTCGACGCGGAGCACGATTGCCTTCACGGTGTCATCGTCGCGGGCCTGACGGATCGCCTTGATCATCGTCGCTGACCCCATCGTCGTTTCCCCGAAGAGATCCATCGTGCTCGGGCCCGGCATGATCGCCCCGACCGCGGAGATGACGGCGAGCTTCGGTGCCGACGACTTACGCACGGGCTGGTCGCCCCCGGTGAGCAGGTTCATCATCTTGATCATGCCTGCCATGCCGCTGAAATCGGTGTCCAGCTTCTTCTTGCCGTAGGCTTTCACCACCTTGAGATCGAGGGGCTTGTCACCCACGATCAGCTTTTCGAGGCTGTCTTCGTAACCGATGTCGTCGATCAGGCCGCGCTTCTTGGCTTCGGCCGCGGTCATCACGCCGGCGTCAATCGCTTCCTTGACCTGTGCTTCGGGCAGCTTCCGGCTCGCGGCGATGGTCTCGACGATGTACGCGTAAAAACCGTCAAGAACCGCTTCCATTTCCTCGCGGAACTGCGGGCTCATTTCCGACCGGGTGTACGGTTCCGCTGCCGATTTGAACTCCCCGACGCGGAGCATTTCCGGTTCGATCTGCAGCCAGTCGAACAGCTTCTTGTAGAACATGATCTCCGCGCGAAGGCCGGGCATCATGAGTACGCCCGATTCCGGCAGCACGACACGATCGCACGCTGAGGCGATCAGGTAATCTTGCGTCGAGGCGCTTTCCATCCACGCATAGACCGGTTTGTTCTTCGCGCGGACTTTCGCGATCGCCGAGCGCAGTTCGTTCACCTTCGCCCAGCCGACACTGGCGTTATCGAGGTGCAGAATCACGCCGGTGATCTTGTCGTCCTCGGACGCTTTCTTGAAGCGCGCGAGGGCCGCGTCGAGGTTCTCGACGACTTCGCCGAACAGTCCCGGTGCAGCGGCTCCTTCGGGGAAGCTGCCCTTCAACTCGATGTGCGCGTAAGACACCTTCTTGCGCGGCGGCGGTTCTTCCTCTTTCTTCGCATCGTCCTGGGCGAAGAGCGCCGGGGAGAACGAGAGGAGAACGCCAGACAGCAGAATCCAACCGAACGGACGGCGCATCATCGTGATCCTTCACTCGCAGGGAGTGTCATGAGCGGAGATCTCTGTCATTCCACGGTATCGCACGGGGTGCGATTGCGGAAGGGGTTTCCTGGATGAGTGTCAGCGATGCGCTCTTGAAGTCCGGCATTTTCCTGAATGCCGGACTGCTGCCTTTCGATCAAACAACGGCGAGATCGGCAAAGACAGAAGCCCGGCATCGAAACCAGATGCCGGGCTTCAAACGCCCATCGCTGACGCTTCGCGACCGAGATGCGGTACGATAACCAAACCTCAGGGGAGTTCTGGATGAGTGCGTTTGCCTTACGGGAAATTGGTCGCACGGGGATGTTCGTCACCCCGCTGGCGATGGGCTGCTGGCCGATCGCGGGCATCACGAGCATTGATGTCACGGAAGCCGACAGCCGGGCGACCATCGCCGCGGCGTTTGACACCGGAATCAATTTCTTCGATACCGCATACAGCTACGGCTACCACGGGGAAAGCGAGCGGATGGTCGGCGAGGTCCTGCGACCACATCGCGACCGGGTCATCATCGCGACCAAAGCAGGCATCGACTGGGACGCCGACCGCAAACAGATCCGCGATGCCCGCCCGGCGACCATTCGTCAGCACTGCGAGGAAAGTCTCCGGCGGCTCGGCGTCGACGTGATCGATTTGTATTACCTGCACGCACCCGATCCGAACACGCCGATTGAAACGACGGCCGAGGCGTATCGGCAACTGCTGGAAACGGGCAAGATTCGCGCCGTCGGAATCTCCAACGCGACCACCGCGCAACTCGCGGCGTTCCATGCGATCTGTCCGCTTTCCGCCTTTCAGCCGCACTACAACATGCTGCAGCGCGAGATCGAAACCGACCAGCTGCCGTGGTGCGTCCAACATAATGTGTCCACGATGGTTTACTGGCCGCTGATGAAGGGCCTGCTCGCGGGGAAGCTGCCGCGCGGTTACGTCTTCGATCCCAAAGACGGCCGGCAGAAGTACCCGATGTTTCAGGGCGAAGAATGGCAGAAGAATCAGGACTTTCTGGACGAACTGCGACCGATCGCCGCGGCGGTGGACCGCTCGGTGGCCCAGGTGGTGTTGAACTGGACGATTCAACGGGCGGGGATCACCGTCGCCTTGTGCGGCGCGAAACGGCCGGATCAAATCACCGATAACGCCGCCGCGATGGACTGGACGTTAACGCCGTCGCAGATCGCGGCGATTGATGCCGCCATTGCCTGGCGCGGCCAGATTGTCTCCCGCGCGGCCGTTGCCCCGACCGCTCCTGTCCGAAGCCTGCCCACGGAAGTTTTCGCCATGACC